>JBFEPA010000001.1:0-47916 GCA_041550275.1 Thermoplasmata archaeon
CTCATTATGAGCCACTCCATCGGAAGAAAATGAAAGGGGTTTGGCCCTTCGTGCAAATTCTATAGTGCTCTGATTGAAATATAGCCAGTCTCCCGAGTATGAATCCGGCTCCCTGCACGTCGCACCTCGGTCTAACCTGACACAAGTCCCCCTCGGGTCTAGCCCACACAGGACCGCAGCGCAAGGGGCGCGCGGCCGTCGCAAGAGCCGCTCCGGGACGGCACCATTCTAATAGCCGCGACCATCATCACGTGGTGACGAGATATTATGCCAGAGAAGCCATTGTTCATCCGACGTCTTGAGCAGAATGATTGCTATGGAAGCGTCGTCTCAGCCAAGCATCTCGAAGAGCTCGGCGAGGAGATCAGGTCGTTGCACAACGAGGGGCTGCTCGACGAGGACTTCTACCGCGAATTTGAAGACCCCTATTTCACACCGACACTGCCTGAGAGCCTGCCAAATGCGAGGTCGATAATCGTCGTCGCGATGCCGCGGCCCATATTACGCACGACTTTCCACTGGGAGGGCCATGAGGTGCGGGCTTCAGTCCCCCCGAACTACCCTGACACGGACAAGGTGGTCAGGCGAGCCAGACACGAATTAAGGAGAGCTTTCAAGCCAAGGCAGTACAAGCTCTTGAGGGCAGTGTTGCCAGTCAAGCTCCTTGCCGTCAGGAGTGGCCTGGCCAAGTACGGCAGGAACAACATCACATACATCCCGAAGTATGGCAGTTTCCACCAACTCACGGCGTTCTATTCCGACTACCGAAGCCCGATCGACAACTGGCAGGACAAAGAGGCGCTTCCATTGTGTGCGAAGTGCAGTGCATGCATCAAGACCTGCCCGACCAACGCCATCGAGAAGAACAAGTTCCTAATCCGCGCTGAGAAGTGTCTGACATACCTGAACGAGAAGGAAGCTAAGCACGCGTTTCCCAAATGGGTAGATGCTTCGTCCCACAACTCTATCATCGGTTGCATGCGGTGTCAGAGGGCCTGTCCCTACGACAAGAATGTTGTCGATTGGTGCGAGGACCGAGGAGAGTTCAGCGAAGAGGAGACCGCATATCTTCTCAGGGGCAGGTTCGGAGGCGACAAGGCCGCGGTGATGCAGAAGAAGTTGAAGAGAATCGGCCTCGACCTGAGCATATTCCCAAGAAACTTGAAGGTTCTCTTGGACAGGGAGTGATGATGGCCTCTATTCGGAGAGACAGGGAGAACAAAGGGCACTGCGGAACCCGACTCGCAGAATAGATGATCTCGGGCACAGACAATCGGCTTCACACATGGCGCACCACGGCAAAGGCACTATTATTGCCTGGAGAAGAAGGGTGCGAAAAGAAGTCTAGCTCGATGCAAGAGCCCATTGATTGATGACATGCTAAAGGGGGGCTTCCGCAGTCTACTCCTGCTTCACGCCAACGTCACGGAGCTTCAGGAAGGGATACGAGTTCCTGACCAGCTGCAGCTGGGCCTTCCTAAGATGCTCCCCAAAGGTCGACCTAGAGACCCCCTCACCTCTAGCGACCCGGTCCATCCTGGTCTTCGCTGGTATCTCGAGGAGGCCGTTCTCGAAAGCCAGCACGAGTGCACGGACTTGCCGAGGCGTCAGACCTCCAAAGAAGTGAAGTGGTATCACGGAGAGATTATTGACCACGTCAAGATCCCCTCTGGACTGGTGAGATACAACCTGTACCTTTCCCGTCCGCTTCACCTCGGCGACGAAACGCTGAAGCGACGCTCTGCCAACCGACAAAACCCGGTGGGTCTCCCAGCCATTGAGATATGTCACCGGAGGAATCAGCCAGACATCGCACTCGCCGGCGATGGACATGACTGACCCGTAATCTCCGCACGCGCACTTGCGCGAGATCGTGATGGCAGAGCGCCCGTCCTGGATCATCTCTCGAGCGCTCAGCAGCTTCCTAGCCGCTTTCAGCATCTTCGGGAGTATGGAGGAATCCGAGGCGGATATCTGCAAAATCTCGTTTGAACCGTTGCACCAGAGGACCATCTCCGCATCTGGAAAGGACGATGAGAAGTCGCAGAACGGGCACGGATGCTGTATCCTTAGTCGGGTGTCGAGAAGGCTCACAATCAGTCACATCACGCAGGACCTAAAAAACTTTTGCCGCCCCAAGGCGGCTCTCATATAGGCCCGGCCAAGGGAGGCAGAAGGCTTACTGGCTCGGTCGCGGTTCAACTGATAAGATGTCCCTGGACTTACTCCTAGCAGAGAGCTTTAGAAGATGGAAAGAGGACCGCGCCCCCATCGAGCTGAAACGATATGCGAGGCGCGAATGGGGCGCAGAGACCTGCTTCCTTCACCTCCACAGTCGCTCCAAGCACCTGTCCTCTGGGCACTCCGTAGCCGTTGCCTTGTCTCGTATAGTGCAATCATTGCTCGGCATCACTCGGAGCAGACCAGTGAATGAAAACAGGCCCCCCGCAAACAAGGTATCGGTCAGCAAGCCAGTTCATTCCACTGAGATTCCTAGTTCCAGTATCGCCTCTGAGGGTGTCAGCACGGGGCCGGCGGACCCACTAATCATTGGCTTGGGGGACAAGAAGAGTCGGACAGACGCAGAGTCCGCCCCCACAGCGATCCCACACACATCCGAAATCTAGCTCGGCGCCGATCCTCTGTGATCGAGATGAGCCATCCGCCCAGGGTTCGCATGTCGCACCCATGATAAAAGGCCGTAGGGGCGGAAGAGGCGACTTGTGATAGCAGAAGGCTTCTCGTCATCGAGACTAGTCAAATCTCGACCGTTAGGATCACCGTTGCACTCATCTGAGCCACTTTCTGCGTCTCACGAGGACGACCACAACAGCACAAACAACGATTACGACTGCGGCGAATACTGCAATCAATACGCCCGGAACGACGAGTGAGTCCGTATCGTCATCCCCATTCGGACCGCTGCTATCGTAAACCGGCACATCGTTGCCGACCAGCGAATTGGAATTCATGTCAATGTCATTGCACTCTGTCAGATATATCCCATATTGATTTCCCGCGATGTCATTCCCCGAAATCGATGAGTCCGACGTGCAGTTCAGGTACACTCCATACTCACTGTCAGATATGACATTGTCTGTTATCTGGACCTGCTCGCAAAGGTGAGAGTACACTCCATGTCTCGAGCCGTTGATCTCGTTGAGCTCAATATCGATGTATTCGGAAGCCACCGCATAGACACCGGAGAAGGAGTTGTTTATGATAGTGTTGTTCTTGATAGTCACACTGACCGTGGTGTTGAGTGTAATCCCATCATTGTTATCGGCCAACACTGAATCCTCGATCCATGCGTTCCTGACATTTGACAGCCAAATCCCGTTGTACAGCGCCCCTCCCGTTTCGACACGCACATTCCGGATTTTGAAATGGGCGTCTGTGTGGCTGATCTGTATGCCCCCTGCAGATCCGGCAGCCAGGGAGGCATTGATGATCCAACCTTCGATTATGTAAGGGTCTTCTTCAGTACCCTGCCCTCCCGTGACGCCGTTCTCGGCGACAAAGCCAGAGTCATCATCTATCTGAATCACATCGTGCGGCGTGTAGGTTTGAACCGCTTCAGCAGGGGTTGTCGATAGAGAAGTTCCTGCTAGAGGTAGAAAGAATATTACAGCGATTGCCCCGGTAATCCTCAATCTCATAGCCATTCGAACCACAATGGAATCTCACCGTTTGCACCCTACTTATACCTTGTCTTGTCCCTGCTACCTGACCTACTGACACGAGGGAATGAATCGCCAAGAAAGAAGCTGATAAGGAGTTTAGCTCGGTGCTAAAATCGCGAAATCTAAATCTGACCAGTCATCCAAGTATAGATCCGGCTCAACCCACTAGAAGATGAACTATTCTACCGAACAGAAACCCCAGACCGCACGATATTCCCCCGATTGCCAAAGTCTCCAGTCCACTTACCAGCCTAGGCATCTTGGTAAGCTTCGTCTTCCATATCCCTAGCAAGAACAGGAAGGCAAGAATCGTGGCCGCGCTAACCAAAAGCGCGCTCTCAGGCGTTGACATTATGAAGAACGGCAGTATTGCGGGAAACGCTCCGACCAGAAAGGATAGCGATGCAATGGCGCCGATCCTCCAAGGGTCATCAATCTGTCCCGGCGATATGCCAATCTCTTCCTGAACCATGAACTTCAGCCACAGTTTCTTATCGCTCGTGATCCTTTTAACCGCCGTATCCTGCTCCTCTGCAGAGAAACCGTATTCCTCGAAGATCTCGCGAATCTCTTGAGTTTCCTTCTCAGGCATCTCCTCGATCTCCTGAGTTTCCCTTCGCACTTGACTTTCGAAGAAATCCTTCTGCGCCTTCGTCGAGATGAAAGCACCGAAGAATATCGCTATAGCGCCTGCAGAAATCTGAGCCATACCAGCCAATACTATGCTGTCATTTGTTTCCACGAGGGCAGAGACACCCGCGAGGAAGGCGACCGTCGTTATAAGACCAGTATCGATGGCATAGACGATATCTCGTATCAACCGTCCCCGCGGCGTATGCCAGTCCTCTCCATGCCAAGCTTTGAGCCGATCTTGCTTACCGACCACCATACGCTATTCCATCTCTGCAACGACGTCGACAAAGAAATCACTTTCCACGAACAAGCGTCTAAGGAAACCGCTTGGCGGGATTGCGAAGCGTCCGAGGATGGCCGTTAGATTTCCATCGGAGACCACGAACGAAAATGCATGTCGCAACCACTTAATATCAACTACGCGATTGGTGATTGAGCACCTGGAGGGATCAGCCATGGGTGGTGATGGAAAAACGAAGAGACTCACAAGGGCATTCGGCATGCCCGTTGGGGATGACCAGAACAGCAAGACCGCTGGAGAGAGAGGGCCCGTTCTCATCGAGGATGTTCATTTGCTTGAGAAGCTGGGGCACTTCGACCGCGAACGTATCCCAGAGCGCGTTGTGCATGCGAAAGGTGCGGGCGCAGGCGGATACTTCGAGGTCACCGCGGATGTCACGAAGTACACGAAGGCGAAGTTCCTCTCCCAGGTCGGTAAGCGAACGGATGTGTTCGTCAGGTTCTCGACCGTTGGCGGGGAGAAGGGGTCTGCGGATTCAGAGCGCGACCCACGAGGTTTCGCCATCAAGTTCTACACGGAGGAAGGAAACTACGACCTGGTGGGCAACAACACACCGGTCTTCTTCATCCGAGACCCGATGAAGTTCCCGGACTTCATACACACTCAGAAACGGAACCCCGGTACCAATCTCAAGGATCCAGACGCATTCTGGGATTTCCTGTCACTCACGCCGGAATCGATCCACCAAGTCACCATATTGTTCTCCGACCGCGGCATTCCCGCGACGTACCGGAACATGAATGGGTACAGCAGTCATACGTACAAGTGGTACAACAAGAACGGTGAATACTACTGGGTGCAGTACCACTTCAAGACTGACCAGGGAATAAAGAACCTCACTAGAGAGGAGGCGGATGTCATGCGAGGCAGGGACCCTGATCACGCGACGAGGGATTTGTACGACGCGATAGCTCGGGGAGACCACCCATCCTGGACCCTCGAGATGCAGATAATGACCCCCGAGCAGGCGAAGGACTACCGTTTCGACATACTGGACATAACCAAGGTCTGGCCACACGCAGATTTTCCTCCAATCAAGATCGGGAAGATGGTGCTAAACCGCAACCCCGTCAACTATTTCGCTGAGGTCGAGCAGGCGGCGTTCTCGCCCAGCAACCTGGTGCCGGGCATAGCGGCTTCGCCGGACAAGATGCTCCAGGCGCGCCTATTCTCATATCACGACACGCACATCCACAGGCTGGGACCGAACTACCATCTGATACCGGTGAACGCGCCGAGGAACTCGCCGGAGCAGAGCTATCAGCGCGATGGATTCATGCGGACCGATTCGAACGGAGGCGGAGGCCCAAACTACTGGCCGAACAGCTTCAACGGGCCAGAACCGGACATCTCTGCAAAGGAGCCTTTGTTCGACATCTCCGGAAAGGCGGGGCATCACCCCTACTCGCACCTGAACAGCGATTTTGTCCAGCCTGGCAACCTATACAGGAATGTGATGACGGAAGGAGACCGCGAGAACCTGGTGGGCAACATAGTGAGCCATCTGAGCGGAGCGCAGAAGCGCATACAGGTTCGACAGACCGCGCTGTTCTTCAAGGCAGACCTGGACTACGGCCAACGAGTAGCAGAGGGGCTAGGTCTTGACGCGAAGGAAGTCGAGCAACTATCGCGAGGGATTGGCAGAAATCCCACGGGAAATGGCGATGAATTGCCGAGATTGTGACGTTGACGACGATTCGACATAGCTTCATCCCTCGCGAAGTCGCCTGATGGATGTTGGTCTTTAGGCAAACTGGTCACGCTAATATACCCCGTAACTCTGTACCCTTTTCGGAGGGGAGAGGCGATGTCGAGATGCCATATCTTTTCCAGTTGGAGGTACAGAGGATGTCACGTAGAACGAATGGAATGTGTCTTGTAGCATCCGTAGCAGCTGTCCTGCTAATACCGGGACTATGTGTGACTCCGAACGCAAGCGGAGAAACTGTGGTCTCATGGACCTTTGCAGTGTACATGAGCGTTGACAACGATCTTGAGGACGACTGGGAAAGTGCGAGCCTGCCATCATTGCTGAGCATACCAGCAAATCCAGACATCAGAATTGCCGTTATGGTGGACTGTCTGGAAACCGATGGGACAGAACTCCTTGAGATTTCCGGCGACAGCTATCAGGTTGTCAATACATACCCTGAGATGAATTTTGGAGACGGAGCTACCTTCAGTTGGTTCATCAGTGAAGTCTCAACCCTATACCCCTCTGAGAAGCTGTCTGTTACGGCTTCAGATCACGGCTCGGGATGGAAGGAATTCAGTTATGACCAGACATCCGGAGACGAAATCCGAATGCCAGAAATGAAGGCCGCAATCGAGGATGCAGGTGTGTTCATTGACATTCTGTCGTTCGACGCTTGTCTGATGGGGAGCATCGAAGTGGCCTACGAAGCGTACACCACCGGTCTGGTCCACTACATGGTCGGTTCTGAGGAATCAGTCCCGCTGGATGGATTTCCCTACGATGACATGCTGACTTCAGCAGCCTTGGACCCGACAAGAACCCCGGCGCAGGTGGCAGTCGACATGGTAGAGGGATATGGACAGCATTACGATCAGACCTCGGCCATGAGCGTAACCCTTTCGGCAGTGGATGTTCTGAGCATTGGCCAGTCAACGGCAACATTCCAGACGTGGTGCGGTTTGATGCATGACAATCTCGGTGTCTATGGGAGGGTCTACAAGGACGCTTTGAAGAAGGCCTACATCGCGTTTGGGACGATGAACTACGTGGACATGGCGGATCTCGGAGATACCCTTCTGGCCGACAGCCGGTTCTCTGACTCTGTCCTAAGGAGCGCGACCACAGGTATGGTAGCCGCGATTGACAGCGCGGTCATCGCCATCTACGCGAATCCAGATTGCCCAGATAGCAGAGGATTGACCCTGTATTGGGCAACAAAAGGCGAGTGGCGCTACTTCGGAGCCAACTACGCAGATGTGCAGTTTGCCATCGATATGGGCTGGGCCGATTTTCTGGCAGACTACAACTGAGAGCGTTCAGACTTCCACGCCCGTCCTGCTCGGACGGGCGCAATTTCTATTCTCACGTGATTGCGGAGATCTTGCCGTCGAGACAGAGATTTGAGACCGGCATAAGGATAGAATAAGGGTTAGCAAGGAGTCCGGCTAGGCGCAGAAGCCCTCTGATTGACAACCAGCTAGTGTTCGGGTTTCATTTACGGAGTTCTTCCCAACCCACCAGACCTCGCCCATGAGAAAAGGCCATAGGGGCGGAAGGGCATTCCGTACTTGTCGAAATGTCGATCCTCAGTATATTGAGCGCGAGTCCAGACCTATAGATGTAGCAAGACAACCCTGATGAAGTAGGAGAGACATACGATGAATAATATGTTGACAAGTGAAGTGCAGGCGCAACCGGCTTCAAGAACAAGGAGAATCCTTGTAGCCTACTTCTCGTGGTCCGGCAACACGCGTGAGATTGCCAATCAGATTCACAAGATCGTCGGCGGCAATCTCTTCGAAATCGTGAGCGTGGACAAGTATCCCAGCGATTACGACGAGACTGTGAAACAGGCAAGAAAGGAACTTGAGACAGGTTGCAGGCCTCAGCTGGTATCGGAAGTCGAGGACATCGAATCTTACAACGTGGTCTTCATCGGCTATCCTAACTGGTGTGAAACGATACCCGCGCCAGTGGCATCGTTCCTGTCAAAGTGCGATTCCACTGAGAAGACCATCGCACCGTTCTGCACGCACGGCGGAGACCGTCTGGGGAGAAGCGTCGAGGACATCGCCAGGCTATGCCAGCGGTCCACAGTCCTGGAAGGTCTTGCGGTCCGGGGTAGCGAAGTGAGGAACGCGCAAGGCAGAGTATCCGAGTGGCTGCGCAGAACTGGAGTGGCGGAATAGGCAACTATTTTATCAGCAGAAAATCGACTAGATGCCATGGCCCTCTGTGAGAGCGGGAAAGAGTGAGAAGGGATTTAGCTCGGTGCTAAGATCGCGAAATTAAAACCTGGCTAGTCATCTCGTCTCAGAGTCGATTCGTGCACATGGCTCAAGGATTCGTAGGATGTTGAATCTCATCTATCCTAGGACACGTCACCAGTGCGTTCTGCAGGTTTGAAGAATGGTTGGTGTGGACCATCATCTAAAGGGGGAAAAATGATTAGCTAGGGTTGCGATTGACTAGCGAGGAAGTGGCGAGATTTGCGTACGGATTTCGGCATCAGTCTGGCAAGGCTTGCATTGGCCACAGTCCTGATAGCCATGGTCATGCTCCCCTTATCTGCAACCACCTCCTCGGCACACCTACCGGTGTTTGACAGCGGAGGTGAGTCCTATGATACTGCGGATCGAATTGAGAACCTTGAGACATCGTTTGCCTTCTACGGCGAGCTGCCACTCATGACGCCGGGAGACCCCGAAGGGTCGAAATACTATGTCTTTGAAGGGAAAGAAGGTCAGGAGCTGAAGTTCGAGATTGGCAAGAAGGAGTTCTTCTTCGCTCCTTGCGTGCTGCTAGTCGGGCCAGGGCTTCCGAACCCTGACAAGGATGCGAAGAACATCATCAACAGCAGCGGTCTGAACCTGCCGGCCGGATCGGGAGCGTTGGGATGGTCCTCCGTATTCCTGCCTTTCGTAATCTATCTCGCAGAGACAGAATTTGAGCCGTTCACCCAGACCACCTTCTATTACGCCTACAGCGAGAGCGTTCTGCTGCCGTCAGACGGGACGTATTACTTCATCATGACTGGTGTGGTGTATTCTGAGGAACTAGGAGGTTATCAGATAAGCTCTGGCAAGTACTTCCTGGTCACCGGCTACGAGGAGGAGTTCACCGTGCTGGACTTCGTGCTCATGCCTTGGTACTGGTTGAAGGTTCAGAGCTTCTGGAGTGAGCATGGAGAGATGTTATTCATCTTGCCGACTGCGGCGGTTCTGCTCCTCCTCCTTGCTGCGGAGGCGTTCCGATTGAGGAAGGATGAGGATTTCTCCGGGAGGACGGAGCCTGCCAGATCTTTGTATTTCGTAGGTGCAACGGGCTCGTTCCTGATGATAGGTGGTGCAGTCCACCAGATATCGCTGCTGATAGTGTATTCGGGGGAGCACGAATGGGAGGGAATCGCGTTCCTCGTTCTCTCCCTACAGCTGGCAGGCATTGCTCTCGGGGTTACATCAGCCAGATTCGTGAAGAGGCATCTCTTCAACATGAAGGCGGCCTCATTGACCCTTGGGGGTGTAATCGTGACAATCGCCCTGGTGCTTGGGGCAGGTGTAATCATCGGACCGCTGTTGTTCTTTGGCAGTCTGGTTGTCATGATGCTAGTCAACCAGCGCGTGCATCGGGGTGAATCCCGGGGCGAAGAGGACATTCAACCTCAAGACAATCGCGATTCGTAGATCTCATAGCACGCGGTCTGCGTACTACCTTCATTGATTTCACGAGGAAAGGCGATGAAAAGGTCTATATCCCGGTACAAAAACCCTCTGATTGAAAAATGGCCAGTCATCGCGTTTCAAAGTCGCTTCTTACTTTTCGCCAATAAATTCTCTTTGTATTCCAAAACATCAATGATTGCCCTATTAAAAAAGTTGGCCTGAATGACAATCAGGTCGCCCTCTTTTGCCATTTTAAGAGCCGCTAGTATGGCAGCATGCTCTTCGGGGACCATCTCAATGTTATCTTCAGGGAATCCCGTGGATAGTATGCCCTTGCGCACCAGTTCAGCGGTTTCACCGGTCTTTCGCTGTCTGGGACACGCATCGCAAAGGATGATGTGATCGTACATATTCCCCATATTTCTGCCAAAATTGAATATGTCCACGTCTCTCCTGTCACCCGTGCCGCTTCCGACATTGATCTTTCTCCCTCTTGCAAGGTGAGGAATGAGATTCGCCAATGCTTCCAGGGCCGAGGGGTTGTGTCCGTAATCAATCAAAACCTTGAATGTGTCAACATCTATGAGATTCGCCCTGCCGGGTAATTGTCCCGTTGATGGATTGAATGTAACAAGGCTGAGTTGTATGGTCTTGATATCTATGCCTATCGCATAAGTTGCCGCTACTACGGCCAGGGTATTGGAGACATTGAATGTTGCTTTCCCGTCAAAAGTAATCGGAATTGTGTTTATCTTCGCTATATGAATGTCAGATGCGCCTTTTCTCAGGATAATCTCTCCGTCCTTGATGGTCACGGCAACCCCACCGTTGGAGATGTGAGATGCAAGTGCTGGATTATCATCGTGGATAGAGAATAATATAGATTTTGCCTTGATGACGTCTTTGTATTTCAGGGTCCACTCATCATCGGCATTTAAAACAGCAAACCCCTCAGGTTTTACTGTTTCGACCACGAGTCCCTTGAGTTCTGCCAGTTCCTCCATGGTGTTGATTCCATCCAAGCCCAAGTGGTCGGGAGATACGTTTAGGACAACGCCTACATCGCTTTCATCGTAACCCAACCCCCTCCTCAGGATGCCGCCACGGGCGACCTCCAAGATTGCGTGGTCTACAAGCGAATCCTTCAGGATGTGTTTTGCTCCCCCCGGACCACTGTAGTCCCCCTTTAGTACCAATTGGTTTCCGATCTCGACGCCGTCCGTGCAGCACATTCCCACGTTCTTTCCCGCGTATTTCAGGATATGAGCTATAAATCGGACCGTGGTTGTCTTCCCGTTCGTACCGGTAACCGCTATGATGGGGATTGTGCTCTTACTGCCTGGGGGGAACAGCATGTCGACAACAGGTTTGGCAACGTTTCGCTTGGTGCCGTAGCAAGGGTCCAGATGCATCCGGAATCCCGGGGCAGCGTTCACCTCTACGATCCCGCCGCCAGTTTCCTTCAGAGGCTTCTCAAGGTTGGGTGCTACCACATCGATTCCCATGACATTGATGTCAATTAATTTAGATATCCGCTCCGCCATCTTCTTGATATGAGGATGTACCTCATCAGTCACATCTATCGAGCAACCGCCAGTACTCATGTTGGCGGTGGATTTGAGGCGAAGTATTCTACCCTCAGGAAGTACATCCGTGAGTTTCCGCTCATGCTGTCTGAGCAGTCTCCTCGTCATGCTATCTATCCTTATTTTTGTAAGGACTTTCTCGTGTCCGATGCCGCGTCTCGGATCTTTGTTAATCGCGTCTATCAATTCGCGAATTGTTGATTTCCCGTCGCCCATCACGCTGGCAGGTTCCCTTCTCGCAGCCGCGACGAGCTCTCCATTGATGACCAGCAACCTGTGGTCATAACCTTCTAGATGCTTCTCAACAAGTACGTAGTCATGGAATTTCTTCGCGCTTGCGTATGCCATCCGGAGTTCCTTTTCGTTATTGACAAGTGCCGTGATACCCTTCCCATGATGACCGACCAGCGGTTTCACGGCAACTGGGTATCCCACATTGCTGGCAACAGTGACCGCTCCCTGCAGATCCCGCACAGATTCTCCCCTGGGAACAGGCACACCCGCATCCTCCAGTATCTCCTTGGTCTGCTCTTTATCGTCTGCAATATCAACGCCGATGGCAGAGGTATTGAACATCATGGTGGCCTGAATCCTCCGCTGGTGTACTCCGTGACCCAACTGAACATAACTCTGATTATTGAGGCGGATATACGGAATCCCGCGGCTCGCCGCCTCCTTTATTATCGAAAAAGTCGAGGGGCCAAATAGATTTGCCTCACGCACTTCCTTCAATTGAGAGATGATTGAGGCAATCCTGATTCGTCGATTCTGGAATAAGGCATCCACTATCCTTACGGCCGCCTCTCCGGCTTCGATGCCAGCCTCGGGGCTTCGATATCTGAAGACAACGGTGTAAACGCCCTTTTCGGAGGTTTCGCGCGTCTTGCCGAAACCGACGTTCATATTCGCAAGACACTGGAGTTCAATCGCCACATGTTCGACGATATGACCCGCCCAGGTTCCGGTCTCGACCCTCTCCAAGAAACCACCGGGATAACCCAAGGAGCACCGATGTTCCGCTATGGTAGGTATCAGCCTGCAAAGTCTGTCTTTCAGGCCGGGAACCATATCTGACGGTTTTCCCTCCAGTTCGCCGATATCCAAAAGCATGTAGATTACAGGATAGCGACTGTAGTAGTTCGAGCCATAGAGGGCGCGGATTTCCCTAATAATCATTAATCATCCTCATTACCTTTCTGACAGGTCGGGCTGAGATACTCTCTTGTCCAGATGTTATATCCATGCCCTTTGGTCAGGGTGTGAACCAGAACCCCTTCGACTGCTATAGCTTCTCCGTCTTCTAGTGAAGAGATGTTCGAATATTTTATGCCATGTCCGTCAAATATTACAACCAAACCGTTACCGATTGCCTCCAAAATGTGTCCCTTTCGAATAATCACCCCTGTGTCTTCCCCCAGGCCCAGGCCTATATATCCTGGGTTCAAAGAGACCACCTCCATCAACCTGCTGAACCGGCCTCTCTTCATGAAATGGCTGTCAATTATCATACGTTTTACCAGGCCGACACCCCCAGTCATCTGAACTACGCCCTTACATAGGGCTTCACCGCTCTCACCGCCATATATCATCGTATCCGACATTGACGATGCACCTGCACTTGTTCCGGCAATTACACATTTTTCATTGAAGTATCTTCTTCTGACCTCTTGAAGAACAGGGGTGCCTCCGAGTATGCTGGTAATCTTAAGCTGGTCGCCGCCCGTGAAGAATACTATGTCGGCTTTCCGGATTCGCTCTAAATACTCGTTGCTATTTGCCTGGTCTCTCGTCCCAATATGAATAAGGTTGGCATTTGATACACCAATCTTCTCAAATGCATTGAGGTATGCCGTTCCGGTTTCTTCCGGTATTCCACTGGCCGTAGTAATGATCTCAGCAATCGGGTTATTGTTATTCGTAACCTCGATTATCTTTCTTAGTATATCCAGGTCATTATCCTTGTCCTCATTCCCACCTACGACGACCAAAACACCTTCAGGAATATCAGATCTGTTTCCCAACATGTCTGATGTTGTGTTTTTCATCATACCCCAGTACTCTATTTCCGTATTTAAGGACAATTGCAGTTCAACAAGTAATATACTACACCATACACCCCGCAAAAGCATTATCAATACCAATCATATAGGCGTGTTCATGTGTCGCCTTTTCGGGTCGTTCTCGCTAGATTCTTCTGATCTTCGCCAGTACCTTTACCAAGATGAATGCTCCCTTCTTAATCAATCCAATGTGAAGCCTTCTGAGAAGCAAGCACATGGATGGGGTCTCGCATACCTGGAAGACAAGGTGAAGGTTGTCAAGAGTCCTGGAGCGATATTCGACGAAGTACCACAATTCAAGGACATGGTTGGCAAGATGAATTCTCCTATTGTCCTTGCCCACATCAGACGTATGAGCAATCCTCGTAGGCTTCCAAGGAAGAGATTGATATCGATGGAGAACGCACAGCCTTTCTCCATACCAGATCTAATGTTTATTCATAATGGTGCAGTCAACAAACCAAATGAGGTGGATATCGGAGAATACAGAACATTGGTGAAAGGTGATAATGATTCCGAGGTGCTTTTCTGGCTTCTTGTAAAGAAACTTGAGGAAGAGAAACAGGTAGAGAAGGCATTGATTTCCGTGGAAAGAACATTGAACGCAACCGTAGAAAAAGGAAAGAAGCCTTTCACGGCCATCAATATGATATTTTCAGATGGCAAGGTGTTTCACGCCTACAACAACTATACTTGTCAACCCATGAATTCTCTGTGTTCCTCTAAACAGGGATATTACTCTATGAGTTATCTTGTGGAAAAAGACAGGATAATTGTTATGTCAGAACCATCCAATCTGGATGATGATTGGCAGATCCTCAATAATCGTGAGATGTTGAGCGCCAGGATCGAGGACGGAAGATTATCCTACTCGATAAAGAGAATTCGGGTATGATTCTTGCTTGTCCAGCTGGCGAGTATAACCATGATCAATTACAGACACGGCCTGTACCAGGATTTCACATATGGGATTTCGATCTGTTCATCGAGCACCATCTCCAGAGTATCAATGCAGAAGTAACTGCTGACGGCTAGGGCGGTCAGACGGTTCTGTATTCGTGCTCGAACTCGTCCTCCCAATGTGACGCGTATGAAATGTCGCCATCCTTGAACTTCCTGACTGCCAGTCCGGCCAGTGTATGGGCAAGCTCGGCGTCTCTCTCCCTCCAGACCGCTCTCGCGTCCGGAGGAACGAACAGATACGTTGGCGATTCGTCAATGAACCTCGGCGGCAACCTCGCAAGGGCGAATATGTCACACGCCCTCTCGTCTCCGGGTATGCCCTGGGAATTGAACTGAGCTAGATGCATGAGCTCATGGGCAATCGTCCAATACGTCGGGTATCGCCATGCGCCGTTCTTCTCCTTCCGTACCTCCAGCTTCAGCTTGACGGACCCGCTGTTCGACTGAAAGACGAATCCCTCAAAGAACCGTGTCAAGCCTATTGTGATCTGCGGCTTCAGCTCCGGGAAGTAAGGCTGTAATGTGTTCAACCTCCGCGAAAGCTCTTCCCTAACCTCTTCCGGCAGCCCACGCGCTTTCCTCGTCCACGAGATCTCCATCGGCATATGACCCCCGTAGTACCCATCCAGTTCTTAGTTAATCCGATTCAAGCCCCTGAGAAGGAGGCCGAGAAGGAGTCTAGCTCGGTGCCAATTCCTAGACATAGAGCTGACCCATTCAATCGGGTTTGCACGTCGCACAAACTGAACCGTCGATTTCACGAGGAAAAGCGATGAAAAGGTTTGCATATCGGATCGTTAGGACTTGGGCTCACCAAGATCTGTAGTATCAGTGTCGGAATCATTTGGTCCGATTACGATAATCGCGACTCGTAATCCTCATATCGTGATCGACGGACGATCCTGACCTCGTTGGATTTTGTGATTACCGCAATCGCCGGGAGCGGGATCCCATTGAACATGTTGTTGCTCACGACCGAATATGAAGCCAAGTCGCGGAACATGACTCTCGATCCTCTGTGCAGCGGTTTCTCGAATGAGAAATCTCCCAATATGTCCCCGGAGAGGCAGCTTCGGCTCGCCAATCGATATGTATGCTCCAGCCTGCCTGGCTCTTCTCCCCCGATAACCTCCAGCTTGTACGATGCGATCAGAACATCTTGAACATGAGCCCAGGCGGATATGTCTAGGATGGCGATGTCCATCTCGTTGCGAACGATATCGAGTACCGTAGCCAATAGGACTCCTGCGTTCAACGCGACGGCCTCTCCCGGCTCCATGTAGACGTCTACGCCGTGCTCCTCTCTGAAATCTGAGATGACCCTATACAACCGATCGATATCGTAATCCGGTGCAGTTACGAGCTGCCCTCCACCGAAGTTGACCCACTCGACCTGCGAGAGATGATGCCCGAACTTCTCCTCGACCACATTGACCAGCTTCTCCAGTGAGTCAGAGTTCTGCTGACACAGGGCGTGGAAATGGAGTCCCTCTATTCCCTCCGGAATGCCCTTCAGGTCATCGGCTTTCACGCCGAAGCGACTGCACCTCGCACATGGGTCCCAAAGACCGATTGGTATCTCGGAGTACTCGGGATTGATGCGAATGCCGCAGCTTATCTTGCGTGGATTCTTCTCCACGAGTGGGAGAAGCCGTTCCCACTGGGGAATGGAGTTGAACACGATGTGATCGGAGATCTTGAGTATCTCCTCAAACTCGTGGTCGTCATAGGCAGGAGAGAACACATGGACCTCCTTCCCAAACCTCTCCTTTCCTAGACGCGCTTCGTATAGCCCGCTCGCGCAGGTTCCATGCAGATATCGACCGATCAGAGGGAACAAATCGGGAATCGTGAATCCCTTCAGCGCCATGAGTATCTTGCAGCCAGTCAGTTCCTGGACGTTGCCAAGGATCTGGCAATTCCTCTCGATTGCCTGTTCGTCAATTACATAGCACGGCGAAGGAACCCTTGCCAATGCACCTTCCTCGTAACCGCTTGTGCGCTGCATCATGATCCATAGGCATTCCCGCCTCAAAAAGGGTTACCGTTGTTCATGCAGGATTATGCATTGACCACTTCGAGGCTTCCCAAGGGTCAGGACAGAGTGATGTTCATTCGGCCGACACCAAGAACACTGGCACAAGTTGGGGGGACGAAGGCGCGAATCGGGAACCCGATAGTTGGCCGAGCATCAAGCTAGATTGAGGCCACAGAGGTAGAAAGGCGAGAAAGGATTGTTGGTGCCCGAGCTGTTACCTTCCAAGGAGTTCGTGACGCGTCTCGGTGAGAAGGGCTCAAGGTGAACGAGGGGGTCACGACGTCGTGGGTCGAGGGTAGTTCATCGGATTTGTCCGGAAGGTCTATGACCCGACTTGCACATGTTTGCCGGGGAGATCGCGTCATGCAGATCATTGATTTGAGAGATGAGGACGAGGGGCTCTATTTCGTCTGTCTCGAGGATTGGTCAGATGAGATGAAGGAGGCAGGCGACCACAAGGAACGATGGTACGGAAGGATGAAAGAGAAGGGCCTCAGAGTCAAGCTAGCGGTTGACGACAAGGGCGTGACGGGTGGGATGATCCAGTACATTCCGGTCGAACTCTCATCTGCCAGCGGCGAAGGCCTCTATTTCATCAATTGCATTTGGGTCCACGGGTACAAGCAGGGGAGAGGCGATTTCCGCAGGAAGGGGATGGGGAAGGCGCTTCTCAAAGCGGCAGAAGATGACGCCAAACGACTCGGGGCGAAGGGGATGGCCGCGTGGGGCCTCAGACTGCCCATATGGATGAAGGCATCATGGTTCAGGAAGCAGGGGTACGACAATGCGGACAGGGAAGGCATGGCAGTCCTCCTGTGGAAACCGTTCACTCAGGACGCCAAACCACCGCGTTGGATCAAGCGGAGGAAGAGACCGCAGGCAACTCCAGGGAAGGTCACCGTGACTGCGTTCATGAACGGATGGTGCCCTGCCCAGAATCTAGTCTATGAACGGGCCAAACGAGCGGCGGCTGAGCTGGGCGACAAGGTAGTGTTCAATGGCGTCGACACTTCTGAGAAGAGCACATACCTCGAATGGGGCATCGCTGACGGCCTGTTCGTAGACGACAAGATGGTGAGAACCGGGCCCCCGCCATCCTACGATACGGTGCGAAAGTTGATTGCCAAGAGAGTCAGGAGATTGAAGTAGGGCATTCGTGCAGACGAGAACCCTATCATTCTTGTGGGCGAACCGGCAGATTCCCAGACGAGCTCACTACTTGAACCCGGCCAGGAAGTCATCTATCGGAATCGCCGACAACGTGTTCGTCTCAAGGGTTCCGCGGGAGCCCAGGTCCACCATAACCTTTGATATCGTCACATCGTCCGGTGCTTCGAGGATATTGAGGAAGTCGTACTCGCCGAGAAGCGCGTACTGGTGCAGGATTCGTGCGCCCATCTTCGAGATCTCCTCGTTCACTTCCTTGACGCGTTCTGGCTTGGCTTTGAGCGTCTTCCGTCCCTCATCTGTCAGTTTCGACAACACTACGTATACCGCCACTTCGACCACCTACACAACCGCATGAATACCGGCCCTCTTATCTCTTTTGCCGACCAGCGAATGGGCAGGGTCGGATCAGGTTTCCACCGCTCCGCAGAAGGCCTTAAGTAAGCCGGCGGGGATTGATGACTCACGCGGGAGGGATGAAATGCAGGAGCGGACAGGGAGGATAACCCGCCTGTGGCTGGCGATGATCCCGGTCTCGGACATGGAGAGGGCTCTGGAGTTCTACAACGAGGTTCTGGGACTGCCGATCGCTCTCGACGCGAGGACGTTCAATCATGCAGAGGTCGGTCCAGAGGAGCCGTTGGCCAAGATAGGTTTGCACGCCACCGGAAAGGAGCGCAGTGAGAGGCGAAGGAGCGGTGTGGTGTTCGACACAGATGACATCTACGCCCTGCATCAGAGGCTCAGAGAACAGGGAGTCGTCTTCACGCTTGAGCCGACTAAGATGCCTTGGGGTGGGATCGTCGCAGACTTCCTCGATCCGGACAACAACGAATTGGAGGTTGTCCAAGATCCTGGACACTACGGACCTGACCGGACCGCGCAGCCTGAATGAGATTGACCGGGAAGATCGGTCGGAGGGGAGATAGGCAATCTCCCACGGACTCGTTCGAAGACCCCTATGCGTGCCACCGTCGCCTCGGAGTCTGCCTACTCGGTGACTAGCAGGGAGAGGCGCACCCAATCGTCCCTACGCCGACAGTTCGAGTATGAACTCGTACGCCTCCAGCCCCAGGGTGGTGTCCGATCCCATGAGCGCGGATACGGCTGCGTCAGTATCTCCATCAGCAATCGCCTCGGCAGCGATCGCCTCCGCCTCCGCGTTCTTCTCGATGGCTCCGGCCTCCCACTCGGTCAACACAGGCGCGAGCGCTATCCATGCCTCGAACGTCTCCTCCCTGAGCAGGCTCGCGGCCTTCCATACAGTGCCGTCCACATACGCCGAGAGCGTCCCGACGAGCTCTCCTGGCCGCTCCATGAGGCCGTTGTGGAGGGGGAAGTAGGGCGTATATCCAGGATTGTTGATGGCCGTCCACATGACCGACATGAGGGACGGGTTCTCGGGGTCTATCTCGAACACTCCCGCGGCGACGGTTCTGATGTTGCATATCGAGAACCCGGGCCAACCGAAGCCCCATGTGCCCCAGGGCATCTCGTCAAGATGCTCCTCGATGATCTCCCAGGGCTGCGAGTTGCCGTAGTCGTCCACATCCCTCGTGAACGACATGAGGTCCTGCGCCGTTACGACGTCGTCGTTCTCCGAGAGCAGTTCGTAAGCGCGGTCCATCCTGGAGACCGAAGGGACCCAGAAGTACCCGAAGTCCTCGTTCACGACCCAGTCGAAGAACGGCGGCAACGTGTAGTGGTTCGTGTGCACGGCAACGCCGTCCGTTATCTCCTGCCAAACGGTGTCCTCGCCGTCCTCGGTCTGGTAGCATGACGACACCGCCTCTATGAACGCAGCGGAGTCCTTGTCAGCGACCATGAGGCTCGTGCCACCGTATTTGTCAACGGCGCGGACGAGCTCGATCGCCTCGTCCACGGTCGAGCACATCTCGAGCACGTGGCGGTTCAATGGGTTCTCGTCCCAGCCGCCCTCATAGAAGTCGGGCACGGGCACCCAGTTGTTGCCGTCGCTTAGGCCCGCGTCGTTGAGGCCGAATGAGATGCCCCAGTCACCCGCGCCCGCGACGGCGATGAATCCGTGCCTTCCATCGATCGGCTCGACGACTAGGAGAACGTTCGGGGCGTTCGCGTCCCGCGTCTTCGACGCGAGCGTGTTCCCAGTCGCAGAGCCCGTCCCGACGGCGACGAGTATCGTGCAGCCGTCATGGCTTCGAACGGATGAGCCGAACATGTTCATCGCCAGAAGCTCGCTGAAATCCACGCCCGAGGCGGCTGCCATGGCGCGTATCTCCGTGACCATGTGTTCAGGCATCGATGAGGACAGCGACACGGCCCGAGCGGCCATGGCCCGCTTGTCCATTCCTTTGACCGTGGCCTCCTCCCAGAACCCGTTCAGGTTGTCCCTGATCATCGGGCCTACGGCGCTGCCGTAGGCCGTCCCACGCTCTTCCGGCGTGCCTGAGAGGACCACGATGGGCATCCCGTCGACCACGGGCAAGGTCGCCTCCGCCCCCATGGACCCGACGGGCACGAACACCATGAGACACAACACGGTCGCTACACATACTGCAGACAATACACTAAACGCCCTCATGCGAAACTCCCCCTACCACGCGGGCTTCCGGCCGGTCGACTTGCTCGGCGGAGCTGCCCGCGCTCCGATGCCCTGACCGTAGTACGTGATAGAAATCGGTTGCGGTCAGTGCAATCGTCGGACGCGGCGTCGGAGCGCCGAACTGCCTTTCGACCTGGTCCTCCGGGACCGACGAGGATAGGCGATGGAAGAGTGTATATCCTGGTGCGAAAAATCTGATCGAGAAACGGCTAGACACCGCCGCGTGCACACGGATCAGTGGGCCGACTCAGTATTTCGCGAGGAGTTTCTTCGACTCCTCCTTCACAACCCTATCGAGTTCCGTCTCCACATCCTTCTCAAGCGGCGTCACAACATGCTCCCTGAGGATCCTCCTGACATGGTCTTTGGCAGTATCCTGAATCGGCTTGAAGCCCTCTTTCGCTGCTCTATCGGAACTCCGCTTGTCCCAAAGCGGCGAAACCCGCAACTCCCCCTTGCGGATGTTGTCCATCGTGTGAGGTTCGGCGAGGAAGTTGCCCATGTGGCCCACCTTGTCTATCAGATTCATCGCGAGACCTCCTTCATCCACACGGATCCCTCGCAGAATCCTCGCGACATCGTTGAACATTTCGTTGTTTATGACCATCATCTCGAGACTGCTAGCGCCTTCCCACCCACCTCCAAGTCCGGAGATGCTGTCCGGTCCGGCCAGGGCGGGCATCAAGACGGTCATCATCTGCTCGAATCCCATCTGCATGTCCCACCTGGTGATATCGGATGACATGCCATTGGCGTCGGATACCATCCCGTACCTGTGAGCCATCTGCACTAGGGCCGCAGACACAAGGCCTTCCTCGGGAACTCCCCACAGGTCCCTTCCCGAGCGGGGGTCCATGATGCAGACCCTGCCCGAGTAGACGGTGGGCAAGCTGGTGGTTACCGTCTGCATCAGCATGATACCTCCGAACTGTTCCGCGTTCTGCTGTGCCAACGCCCCGCTCAGAGTCACTGGTCCCGTCTCTCCGCAGATCGGGCAGGGAATGATGGTGAACGGGATTCCCTGCTCGACGCTCCGCAGAAGAACTTCGCAGTTATCGTCTGCAAACGTGAGAGGGCTGCTGGGGGACCCGCCGAGGCTGAATAACGGTCTCTTCCGAAGCTCCTCTACTCCTCCTGATACACAGGCCCACATCTTCACGAGGGAATCGACCGTTTCCTCGTTCGGAGCGTACCCGCCGGCCGCCTTTCCCGAGTTCTTCATGGCCGCCTCCATTGTCTTCAGAACCAGCAGTTCCGGCGGAACATCATTCGCCATCACGAGGCTGGATGCCATGTGGTTGTTCTCGAGAGCATCGCCGAGCTTGGCTGCCATCTCAACGTCCTCGTAGGTCGAGTGTCTCGGTCGACCTGTCTCAAGGTCGACTATATGTGGGTCGCCTCCGCCTGCGCACGGGAACATGTGCTCCCCGTCATACTCGATATCCCATATTCTGTCTCGGGCAGGGAATATGTTACGATGGGTGATCTTGCCGATCGCATCCTCGACCATGGATCTAGGGAAGGTGATGACTCCCTTCCTCGTCGGATGAGCTGCAGCACCTGCATTCAGAAGCCTCTTCCTGGCATCCTCGCTGTCGTACCTGATACCAGTCCTCTCCAGTATTCTCAGGGAGGCCTCGTGTATCATGTCGACCTGGTCATCGGTCAAAACCTTCAGTCTTGAATTCGGATTGAGTTTGATCCCTCTCACTGACATCATCTCTTCCGCAGCTTTGGATTGAAGATTTCGTCAAGCGCGTAACCGATGAAAGTGAAACCCATTACCAGAAAGACTATGCAGAGCCCCGGCATGATCACCCATAGATAGAAGCCGTTGTACATTGCGTCAGCATTCAGCGCATCCTCAAGCATGTTGCCCCATGTGACGTCTACCGTCGCGGCGGCTCCCATCCCGAGGAAGCTGAGGGCGCTTTCGGAAAGGATCGCCAGCGCTACAGTGAGGATTGCATTCGCGAATATCAACGGAAACACATTCGGAAATATGTGCTTTCTGATGATGTGGAACTCCCCTGCCCCAACGGATCTCGCCCTCTCGACGAAAGCCCTCTTCTTGACAGACAGAACCTGAGTTCGCACTATCCTCGCAGTGCCAGCCCAACCAGTTATGCCTATCACGAGAATGATCTTCCATACGCTGGGTCCTCCGGGAAGGACCGCCGCAAACACGATCATCAGCACCAGCCAAGGCAGCACCAGGAAGACATCGGTGACCCTCATCAAGACCTCGTCTCTCCAACCGCCCCAGAATCCGCTCAGAAGGCCGACAATCGAACCCAGCACCATGGAAACGGCAGCGGCTAGGACGCCAATCATTAGAGAAATTCTAGCTCCATATACCACCCTGGCAAGGACGTCATTTCCTCGAGAATCCGTTCCAAATGGGTGTTCTGGTGATGGATCGGTGCCTGTTCCGAATGAGGCCACCTCATCATGCGGACCATAGGGATAGTCCAGACTTCCAACCGTCGAGAAGACCCACATGATTTGCGCTGGGAACGCCGCCATCGCGGCGAATACGATGAGTATCGTGAGCCCGAGCATGCCCATCCGGTTTCTCCTGAACACTCGTCCTGTGTCTGCAACCTTCTTGCGGATGAGCCCCATCCTTTCTGCGAATGGCCCGGACAACGCGAAATTCGTCTCAATCACCTTTCATCAGTTCAACTCAACTCCACACGAGGGTCCAAATACATCATTACAATGTCCGAGACGAAGTTGGCGATTATCACAGCGACCGCTATTATGAAGAACGCAGCTTGGAGTACTGGCCAATCCTCTTCGTTGACCGCGTCTATCGTCGCCCACCCCACTCCAGGGTACTCGAAAACCCATTCCACCATGAACGCCCCGCCAACGATGTACGCAACGGTTAGTGCAATCAGTATGAGCATCGGCAACATTGCGTTTGGCACAGCATGATCCTTCAATACTTCCTTTTCAGTCAGGCCTTTTGCTCTCGCAGTGGTTATGTAGTCCTCCGTCATCACATCAGATAGAGAGCCACGCATCACGAGGGAGAATGTCGCAATGTACACGAGCACTAGACAGACCACGGGCAAAACCAAGTGGTGCAGGAGATCCATAACTGATGCAAGGGTGAATTCGAATTTTTCCCCAATATCCAGGCTTCTGGAAGCTGGGAAGATCTCCCACGTTTCGGCAAACACCATTACCATTATCATGGCGAGCCAGAATGTGGGCATTGCATAGAAGAAGAGCGAGAATGCAAGAGATCCGGAGTCAAACAAACCGCCTCGCTTCCACGCTGCAAGAATCCCAATGAGCATGCCAATCACAATCATGAAGACTGAGGCAATGCCAACAAGGAGCAGAGTCCATGGAATGTACTCGAAGAGGTAATCCATCGCCGGAACCTTGTGTTCGAACGACTCGCCGAAATCAAGAGTGAAGACACCCTTGATGTATATGATGAACTGCTCGGACATAGAGTCGTCCAGGTTGTATCTTTCGATTAGCATCTTCTTGTACTCATCGGGAATCTTGGGGTCAGACGGAACCATGAACTGCAACGGGTCGCCAGGCATCATCCGAAAGAGTACGAAATTGATGCATATCACTAGGAGAAACGTGATGAACAGGCTTATGACTCTCCTTAGTAGTATTCGCCTGAAGTTTCTCATGCGTTGGCTCCACTCGTCAAACTCGTGTCTCAGTCTGCGATGTTGTCATCTCGCGGAAATGGTCAATTGAAAGGGTTTGAGGGGGGTTGTGCGACCTGTCTACTCCTCAGGAGATTCCGGCGGCGGTTCATCCATCTGTTCGGGAGACGATTCATCCTCCGGAAGCTCCGGTTCTGAACCTTTCTTCCGCTTCAAGAGAAGAGCGGCGACCGCCACCGCTGCAATGATCGCGAGTAGTCCTACCGCGGCAATCGCAACGGTGCTCAATCCCCCGTCATCCCCCTCCTCGTCCGGAATCGGGTCGATGGTCAGCGAGATGGTTCTTTCACTCCACGCCGGATCTTCATGGTCCTTATCGTCCTCCACCCAGATCTTCACATCGAAATCTCCGCTGGTGGTGTATGTATGTGTCAGTTCCACCGTGAAGTTTTCGCTGCTGCCCATATTGTTGACCGTTTCCTCAGTCACGTCCTGCGAGTCTCCGAAGATAATCTTCACGACCATCGGGTCACCCTCTGGGTCGCTGACGTTCAGGGTGAACGTTATCTCGACACCGACCGTGGTGTTCTCGGTTGGGCTGTATTTCGGTAGTTCGTTGATGGTCGGTTTGAGGTTGCTGCCAACGGTTACCTGAGCGGTCTTGGACACATTGTGGCCCGGCTCCGGGATGCCGTCATCCACATACGCCTTCAGAGTGAAGATCGCTACCTCATGGTACTCATGCGAAGCCGCGTAGTCGACGTCTCCCTCAGTCATTGGGGAGCCATCTCCCCAGTCGTACCAGACCGTGAGGTCGTCGCCATCAGCATCCGAGACCACCATCGGCGTGATGGTGAAGGTTTCGTTGTACATCGCGGAGTAGCTCCCTGCGAGCTGAATGCTCGGCGGCGAGTTCTCCGGCGGCTCCTCGACCAACAGCTCGAAGGTCTTGCTGACATTGAACGTTCCGTCGTTCACATGCACCGTCACAGTATAGGTGTCCACATCGACGTAGGTGTGTACCGCAAGGACGGACTGAGGCCCCGTCGTGCCGCCAACGGTGGAGTCCGTGTATTCCTCACCGTCTCCGAACTCCACGGTGATCGTCAGGGCGTCTCCGTCGCCGTCGGCTGCCCTCACGACCATCTCGACCGGTTGTCCCTGAATGGCCGGGTCAGGATCCGCAATCAGCTGAACGCTGCTCGGCGCGAGGGGCCCATCCAGCGATACGACGACTTCGACCGTCGAGGAGATGTTGTGCCCGGACTCACCCGTGAGGTCATCGACCCATACCGTTACCGAGTACGTGGCGGGCGTATCCCACATGTGCCACACGTCGTCGATGACGACGGCATTCGGGTTCGACGAAGTGTCGTACTCCGTCACATTGAACGTACCATCGTCCCACTCCCATGTGAACCGCAGTGTGTCCGTGTCGGCGTCCCTGGCCGTCGCGCTCAACGAGGTCCATATGTCCACATTGGTGGCGACGTCAGCGACTGTCAACGAATAAGGCGGCGAGTTCGCAATCACAGAGTAGGTCGCGAACGTGAAGGAATTGTTGTGGCCTGGCGCGTCGTAGCCGTCATTCACCCACACTGTGACGTCGTAGTCTCCAGGATTATCGAACACGTGTGCCTGCTCAATCTGTATGGGTTCCCCGGGCGCGCCTGCTGTTTCGGTTGTGGTCGTGAACGACCCGTCGTCCCAGTCCCAAGTCACCGTGAGCCCGGCCTCCTCGGCATCGCTCGCAGTGATCGACCATGTCGTCGTCTCTCCGATATACGCCTCAGGTGGTGAGCATGACGGGGCACTGATCGTCGGCACTTGGTTGGATAGCGTAACAACATCTACCAACGCTGTGCTGTTCCTGACGTACGTGCCGTCCGTCACTGAGACTGTCAGTACCAGATCGCTCGCCAAGGTATCGTAGCTGTGACTGACGCTTGCCTCGAATGATGTGTCGGTTCCCGTGTCGTATGTGTCGACCTCCTCGGGGCTGCCATCACCGAAGATCCATGTGACTTCGAGTGCGTCTCCATCCGAGTCGTGTATCATCACGGAGAAGGGGGTTTCCTGATCCCGTAGCACCTCGTATGAGGGGGCGAGTCCTATGTCAAATGCCGGCACTCCCTTTGGCTCGATCTCGAAATAGTACCAGAACGAACTAGGAGTTACTCCGGAGTTGATTTCCATGTCGGGGACGTTCTCGTAGTTGTCAGTCCGGTAGGCAATCAGGCCGGCCGGATACACAAGGCAGATGTACGGGCAGTCCCGATACACCATCCGCTGCATCTCGTGGACTATCGCCTGTCGCTCGAAGATATCCATCGTTTCCTGCTGTTCCACCCACAGCTGGTCGTACACAGGGTTCGAGTAGAAAGCATCGGACCATTTGGTGTTGTCGCTATTGTCCACGGGTATCTCATCCGTGGTCAACACGGACAGGAACCATGTTGGGTCGACGTCGGGCCACCAGCTCCAGATGAACAGGTCGTACTCCATTTCGAACTCTAGGTTGTATAAGATTCCCTCGGAGGTAGCGTGTAGGTTGGCTTTGACGCCAATATCCACCCACCATTCCTGCATCTTCTGGGCAGTTAGTTCGTCCATGAGGTTCGAGCGGATGTAATAGAACTCGAACTCCAGCCTCGCCCCGCTCGTCTCGTTCATCCTGACGCCATCAGTATCGAACTGACCGTAGCCAGCTCTGTCGAGGAGGGCGTTCGCACCTTCGATGCCGAAATTATGCCACTTATCCTCCTCAGGTACCGCGTAGTGCCAGAAAGGCGTCGCCGGCGGTATTATTGCATAGGCTTCCTGAGCCCTGCCATCATGGATCTCATCCGCGATGTACGGTATGTCCGTGGCCATCGTCATCGCCTGCCTGACCGACAGGTTGCAGGTCTCGTAATTGGTCGAAGCATCGGGGAAGTTGCGGTCTCCATCCTCATTGACGGACTCCCTCCATTCTTTAGATGCACAATTGAATCCGAATTCTTCAAGGATGTGTGTCGCAGGCGTCTGCCCATCAACATCTGGGTTCTCCATGAGGGTTTCCCATGAGAGCGTTGGTACGCCGTCAACTGCTTCGATCTCCCCTAGCTCGAGATCAGTAACCATCGCATTGGCGTTCTTGTATATGATGAAAAGCAGCTCGTCGATATTGACAGAGTCGACTTCGATACCTGGAAGGCGGTGGTACGGTTTTTGAGCGAGAAGACTGATGTAGCCCTGAGCCTGGTTGTATTCGTTCAGAATGAACGGACCAGAGCCGACGGGGCCATCCGGAAAGTAATCCGTATCCCACATATCCACCCGATTGATTCCGACATCACCATCTCTTACCGCAGTCCAGCGGTGCTCCGGGAGGATCGGGACTATCAAGGATAGCATATTGGCTTTCGGGTTCAACAGACTTACCTCAACGGTGTGGGTGTCAAGCGCGACAACATCATCGAAGCCGTCTAGATAGCCAGCCATAAGTGAACATTCTTTTGGATTATCCATAATCATTTTGAAAGTGAAGACGACGTCGTGTGCCGTTACGGGATATCCGTCGTGCCAGTACGAATCCTCAACGAGATGGTAGGTCCAAGTCAGATTGTCATCGCTAACTTCATGCGACGCTGCAAGTTGTGGATATGGGTCCATCCTCGGGCCAACGGCATAGAGGAACTCATACATCATGTGCGCGACAGACCATGACGTGCCAGACATCATATCGAACGGGTTGAAGGAGTCTGGGTCTTCCGTCACCCCTATTCTGTACACAAAAACTGGTTCTTCGGCTTCAACCGACGGAGCTGTCACAACAAGCGTTGCCAGCACCGGGAGCAGCATGCACATGGCAATCATGATGGCCGCGAAGCCGTGCAGTCTGCCTTCACCAAACAAGCCTGACAAGACTCTCGATTCTTTTCCCGCAGTATGCATATGTGCCTTCGGTGGATGCATTTGGTTCCCCCCTCTCTACTGGCCCCCCTAAGGAGGCTCTACCTCAGCGACAAAGGATGTTAACCATTATAAAGCTTATTCTATCGCCATAAGTAACAGTTATATAATCGAACATAGTTCGCGAGTTGAACTGCAGGAGGTTGTTGATCGTGCAAATCAAGGAATCGGTGGGCGGCCAGCTGGAAATACTCTCGCGTGACGACCTGGACAGAATACACGGCGCCACGGTCGAAATCCTCCAGAGATTGGGCATGAAGATATGGGAGCCAACGGCTCTGAAGCTCTTCAAGGATGCAGGAGCTGATGTCGATGAGAAGACGATGATGGTACGCATCCCGGAAAACCTCCTCAAGGAGACCATCCGGAAGGCTCCTCAGGAGTTCAAGCTCTACGGAAGGGATCCGGACTACGTCCTCGACATGGCCGGGAATAAAGTCCACATCGGTCCTTCTGGTCTTGCAGTGAGGGTGCATGACCTCGATGGCAGGATAAGGCCGGGGACGCTGAAAGATGTCGGGGACCTTGCAAGGCTCATCGACGCGTTGGATAACATCCACATGAATGTCATGAACGTCACCCCGTCCGACGTCCCGGACGATCTGTATCATCTGTACGTGATCCAGGAGGACTGGAAGAACTCCGTGAAGACGACCGATGGATACAATTGGACCGCTAGAAAGGCCCAGGAAACCATCGACATGGCGTCGATTCTCAGGGGCGGTACCGAGGAGCTGATGAAGAAGCCGTGCCTCCTTGGCTACACCAACCCCGTCAGCCCGATGCAGCAGTCCAAAGAACTGATCGAGGGTGCGCTGATCTACGCGAAGTACATGCAGCCGATGATCTACGCTCCCGAAGCGCTGGCTGGCGGCACCGCACCAGCGACCCTCGCAGGACTACTTGCGCAGCAGAACGCGGAGGTCCTCTCCGGAATCATGATTTCTGAGCTCGCGAACCCGGGGGCCCCTGTGTTCTACGGGACGGTCTCAGCGGCGCTAGACATGAAGACGGGTGCGACAGCCCTGGGGGGGCCAGAAGTCGGCTTGATAAACATCGCGACAGGTCAGCTGGGCAGGTACTATGGGCTCCCGCGCAGGGGCACGGGTGGCAATTCCGACTCCAAGACACTTGACGCTCAGGCGGGGCTGGAGACAGCGACGAACATGCTCATGGCGGGGCTCGCCGGCATGAACTTCATCTACGACGCCTGCGGCTCCCTTGAGGGCAGCATAACGACCTCATACGAGAAGCTCGTGATTGACAACGAGATCGCCGGCATGGTAACGAGGATCTTGGACGGCATCGAGGTCACAGAGGAGACGCTCGCGGTCGATGAGATCTGCAAGGTTGGGCCGAACGCCAGCTTCATCGGGACGCCCTTCACAGCGAAGCACTTCAGGAAAGAGCACTTCCTCCCGACGCTGCTTGACCGCAGGTCGATGGACTCGTGGCTGAAGGCCGGTTCGAAAGACATCACCGCGGTCGCGAGGGAGACGGCAAAGAAGATACTGAAGGAGCACGAGCCCGTGCCAATGGACAAAGGCGTCACAGCGGAGATAGAGGAGTACGTTAAGAAGGCGTCCAAGACCTACGGTTACTGAGACGGGGCACCTACTCCTCCTCTCAGCTTAGGATTCGAAATCTCGTATGGGGCGTACCGCCGAAGGTGAACGCCAGGGCGACGAAGGCTGATGAAGATCTCGCAGAGCGAGGGCACAGCTCAAGAAGGACGCAGGCCTACGAGACGGACGACGGGGCTGTGGGCTCGTGATACCAGGCCATTTCTAGAGACTGAATCTTGTGAATTCGTTCTCGCACGGCGACCCGTGGGATATCCAGAACTCCCTCTTCGAAGGTACGCTGATCCATGAATCGAGGGTAAGCCATCGTTGTTTTGGATCGGAGTCATCTCCTGGGTGGCAACATATCGAGTGTGGATGGTTCACATGATCGCGGAAGAAGCTCATGCAGGTCTGCAGGTCTATCTCCCCGCAGTTCTCCTTCAACAGCCTGTTCATTCTGTTATGACGAACGATGCTGCTGCTGGATTCAGTGTTCTGTCTCGAGTGGAACCTGTCCGACACGAAGTGGTTGGCGTGGCCCAGATACTCCCCGCTGTACAGTACTTCCACGTCATTGGGTGTGGCTTCGACAGCATATAACTCCGTGTCATCCGTAATGACGAAGTTGAAGCATCCTGCTCTATCCGCTCTCAGGACGGCGTCCAACGCCTCCCCCAACGTCTTCTTCTTCAGTATCTCGGCTACGATGATGTAGGTCGGAACTCCGGCAGTCAGCTCCAACCGTGGCACTGTGTTCCAATTGACAGTGATGCCCTTGGAGTTCAGCCCTGCACAGGCAAGTATCCCGGGGTTGGTATAATCCAGAATGTCAGGACCGTTATTCCTTCTTACCTTGAATAACAGGCTGATCTCTCCGTCCCACCACTCGCTCTCCATCCCGTCCCAAGACTGTCCCGCATATGTCTTTCCGTCTTTGGTCGCTTCGCCCGTGGCGGCAAAGGCCGTGCATCGAGAGAAAGCGTCTCTCTCTTCAAGAGCGTTCACCATGACTATCTCGTCATACAGCCGGCCGGATCCATCCGCCATCCCTTTTAGCTCCTCGGCTATTTCAGGGGAGTAGTTCTGGATGAACGGCCCGTACTTGCGAGCGTGTTTGAGCATCTGATCCTTAGTCAGCCTTCCGCTGAACTCCTTGTAGAATTGCTCCTCTACCATGCGGGCAATCAAATTCTTGCAGGCCTCGCCGTACCTGTAACCTCTGTCGTATGGCTCGCCACTCAATTCCATAGTGAAGAGACTCTTACCCATGATTATGTTCACCCGCCGACGTATCCTTTCGTGATCCTCTTGATGAACCTGTCAATCTCAGCCTGGACGTCTTTCTCGATCGGCTCCACCTTGTGCTCCTTCAGGATCCATCTAGCTTTCCGTCGAGCTTCCTGAGAGATGTTTCTGCCGCCGGCCCTCAACCAAGCCTCCCAGCTCCTGCGGTCAAACAACGTCGGCAGGTAGTGCTCAGTCCTGAACGTCTTCCCTGTGCGAGGCGATCCGAGGTAGTTCGTGGAACCGTACTTGCATATCTCGTCGACAGCCAGTGTCTCTTCGCTGACATCTATCCCTCTGAGTATCCTCGTTACCATGCCGGCGATCTCGTTGTCTATGACCAGTTTCTCGTAGGAGAAGGTGAGCGTGCCATCGAGCCCGCCGCACGCTTCGTAGATGAAGTTCATGCCTGACATCGCCGCCACCAACATTGACATCGCAGTCTCAGCGCCCGCCTGGGCGTCCACGGTCTTGGAGTCGGTGCTCCCGCCTGTGCCTCTCCTTGGAAGATTGTAGTATCTTCCGAGCTGGCCCGTGGCGATGTTGATCAAACCAACCTCAGGTCCTCCCGAAGCCGTCGTCCCGGTCTTCATATCCATGGCGGCGGAGACCGTGCCGTAGAGCACGGGTGTTCCAGGGCTGGCGAGCTGGGAGACCATGATTCCCGCGAGCACTTCTGCGTTCTGCTGGGTTATCAAGCCAGCTAGGGTCGAAGGAGCAGTGGCGCCTGCCAGAGCTTCGGGGGCGAAGATCATCGGTTGCCTGTACTTCGCATACACGAGCGCCCCCTCGATAAGCTCCTTGGAGAGCTGCATCGGACTGACAGGATTCGTGAATCCCAGCAGTGGCGGTTTCTTCATGAGCTCCTCGTGGCCGCCTCTCAGGATGGCCGCCATGTCGATCGTCTCCTGCGCCTTTCTAGCCGTCCACGTGAATCCGTCGGTCGTCTTCACGGAGTTCTTCCAATCCGCGTTTATGCAGTGCAGGTGATAAACATCATCGGGCACATCGGAAGGAGTGACGGTCAGCAGGATGTGATGTATGTTCTCGAGGTAGTCCGCAATCCTGGCGAGGTTCTCGACATCGGCCAACGTCCCCAGCCTGACCTTCCCATCCAAGTCCTGGACCCTCACTGCAAAACCCGCAACTCCGAAGTGCACCTTGTTCCCGCTGTAGTCGAGTTCGTACTTCGGGTCCCTGCCGTACATCTTGAACTCGGAAGGCGCATTCCGGAGCGTTTCCTTCAGGAGGTTTTCAGGGATCTTGACAGTTCTTGTTTTCCAGTCAACATCCGCCCCTGCTTGGTCGAAGAGCTCCAGTGCCTTCGGTTCAAGCACCTTTATGCCTAATCGGCGCAAGACCTCCATAGTTGCGCCATGAATCTTGTCTAGGTCGTCCCTTGAAAGAATCTCGAATGGTCCTCCGACGATCTCATTTGCCCGCAAGGTGCTGCATCCTATGACCCCGAACGGATAGCGGGTCTATGTATCTAACGCATCAACAAACGGAGTCTCAAGAGCATCTTCAGACGAACACGCAGATTGAATCGCGGGTGCCAGCACTCCTTGTGCCGTGAGTCGCACACTCCTTCGTTCACCCCATGACCTCGAATGTGCGCACACGCCAGAAGTCATTAAGTAACGAATTCGACAATGAGCCGGATGGTGTCTCGGCAATGATGGCAGATAGACTCAGAAAAGTCAGATCGCTCATGGAAGAAGGAGAGTACGAATGTCTATTCATATCGCCCGGGCCAAATCAACGCTACTTGACGGGATTACATTACGACTACCCTGGTGATGCTTGGGATACGATCATAACCTGGGATATGATGACAGCGGGAATCATCCCACTTGACGGAGACCCGGTTCTCGTAGTGCCGAGAATCAGTGAGGATTGGGTGAGGGAAGTCTCGGAAATCGAAGACATTCGGTGCTATTCTGGTGCGGAGAACCGGAGGGCGATTCTCGGAGATCTGTTGGGCAAGATGAGGGGAACGCTCGGCACGGAGGATCACCTGCCGTTCAAGATCTACGAACAACTCGCCGCTGTCCTTCCGCAGATCGAGATCAGGAGCGCCTCAGAGATGCTGAGCCACGCCAGGCTGGTCAAATCAGAGGAAGAAGTAGAATCCATGCGAAAGGCTGCCGGGATAGTGGAAGAGGGTGTGAAGGTAGGCAGGGAGTTCATCCGGGAGGCCGTTACAGAAAGGGAGATCTCCATCGAGGTTGAAAGTGCGATGCGGAGACATGGAGCCGAAAGCATATCATACTGTGTTGTTCAGACAGGAGCCAAAACAGCTTCTTGGGATCCTCCTTCCGAGAACCGCGTGAAGAAAGGGGATTTGTTCCTGATGGATTTGTCCGCAACATACAACGGCTATCATGCAGACATTACACGACCGACTGTCGTCGGAGAACCTAGCGAGAGACAGAAGAAGGTTCACGGGGTAGTCCTAGACGCGCAATTGAAGGCTATAGACGCAATCCGGGACGGAGTGAAAGCGGGCGTAGTCAATGATGCGGCGGGGAGAGTATTTGACCAGAGGGGATATGGAGAATACGTCCCCTTCGGGATCGGACATGGTTTGGGTCTCGAGGCGCACGAAATGCCCCATTTGACAGAGTACAGAGATATGGAAATGGTCCTACAACCAGGAATGGTTATGACCATTGAACCTACAATCAATCTTCCAGGCGAGTTCGGCATAAGAATAGAAGACGATGTCCTGGTGACAGCCGGGGGGAGAGAGACTCTGACTACCCTTGGAAAGGAGCTTGTTCAGATCTGAGAGCCCCACGTCCACGAACCCGACCTCCCGAATGACGACTCGCTAATGTCCGATGGAATCCGAGAACGCGTTCTTGGACCGGGCTCTCGCACGGTCTGACCTATCCTATCGATATCAGGATTATGCCCATGACGACGATACTGAGAATCGCCCAATCCAAGCGAGACAGTCTCTCGTTCAGGAATGCGCGCGCCCCCAATATAGTCACGACCGGGTATGCGGAGATGAGTGGGAACACCATCGACGCTGCACCTCGTGAGACCGCGGCGGTCTCGGCGAAATATGCGAGTTGCCACAGCTCCGCCACCACAATAGCACCGATGACTGGCACTGTCCACTTCGGGAAGAGGACGCGCAACGACGCGCCCTTATGGCGAAGGTAGACGAATCCTATAGGTGGCAGCACGAAGACATAGAGACCTAGGTAGCCGATCAGCGGGAGGCCTTCGAGCGCCATCTTGATGAATATCGCACCCACGCCCCATGAGAGGAACGTAGCCAGGCTGAGCAGGAGGGAGGACCGGCTGAACCCGGTCACTTCCTCTGTCGATCGGCCGTGGGTGAACGAGAGTGCGGCCATGCTCGCTATGATCATCGATATGCCCATGAAGCTCAGTAGGCCGAGCCGCTCCCCGAGGACCGTGATCGCGAGGAGCGCAGTTAGAGCAGGGTACGCCGCGGTTATGCTGCCGACCATGCTCACGGCGCCTCTCTCGAGCGCCTCGAGGTAGATGTAGAATCCTCCTCTCGCAGTCGACGCGCCGATTAGACCGTACAGGACGTATTCGAGATGACTGAGGTACTCTCCCCACAGAAGGACAGCTCCGACAAAGATGAACACGAATATCGGCAGAGAGACGACGAGGTTGATTGCGACCATCGATTTGGCGTCGAGGGACCTGACGACGGCCTTCGCTATGATCTGGTCCAAGCCGTATATCAGAAGCGCGCACAGGGCGAGCGCGATAGCATCTTCGATCATTGACCTCTTGCCAGCCGCCTCCGGAATCCGCTAGCAGTATAGATAGTCTTGGACAGCGACCGTAGAAACGATTGGGAATGGTTCAACTCGGTGTGAAGGTTGCAGGATTGAATCCCAGGCAGTCCCAGAAACGAAGCCCCGGCTTCGACCTCCTCGGAGTATTCGAAGCGAGTGCGTCTCAGCGCGGGCGGAGCGAGACAACTCATAAGTAAAGCCCTGTCGATACTTCTACGTCCCATCGGAGGAGGGTGGAGAACGTATTGCAGCCAAGGTGGTCATCGATGAATATGCGTGAGGACGTTGTGAGAGTATCGTGTTGGGGGATTGCGTGCTTGCTTGGATTGGTCGCCGCGTCGTGCGTTGCGTACCCGGGCAGTTCTGAGACGATAGAGGTCAGCACGGACCTGCCGCCATTGGCTGCCGAGCGGTTGGGCGCGGGTGTCGTGTTGGGGGACGACGGCCGCATCTATGTATTCGGAGGATACAGATACAACTACACGAGTTGGGATTCGACAACCAACACGGTGATGATCTACAACATCTCGACTGGGGCTACCAGCTATGGAACCTCCATGTCTAACGGGGTAGCATGGCCGTCATGCGCTAAGTTGCCCGACGGAAGAATCGTGGTGATAGGTGGATACGACTCCACGGTCACGAACGGCACAATGAACGTCCGCATCTACAGTCCGCAGGGCAATTCGTGGACCACGAACGCCAGCGCCCCTACGAACATCAGCAAGGCCGGTACGGCCCTAGGGAACGACGGCAAGGTCTACGTATTCGGGCCCCAAGGCTCACCGAACAGTACGCTCATATACGACCCTGTGGGAGATGCTTGGTCCTATGGGGCGGATATGCCCGGCAACAGAGACCGCTACAGCTCCTCTGTGGTGACATATAACGACACGGCCATCTACGTCATAGGCGGCCATCGCATCGCATGGATCTGGATTCCACCTAGCACGTGGCTTCCCATACCCACCGACACGAACTTCGTCGACATCTACGACCCCACCACTGACTCCTGGACCAGCGGGAGCCCCTTGAACACGGCCAAACACTCGGGTGGTGCGGCTATCGCGAAGGACGGATGCATCCACTACTACGGCGGACAACAATGGATAGGGATATGCTATGACGAGATCGAGACCCTGGACGTCTCCGCATCCGGGGCGAACTGGCAGGTCTCGAATTGCACGATATCCAGGGAGAAGGCACACTTCGGAACGGTCGCGGATGAGTACGGAAGGGTGTTCCTGGTCGGAGGAATGGAGTTTCCGACCTACAGCGGCGTAGACGAGGTCGAGATGCTCCTGACGGCCGAGGTCTCAGAGGTCTCTGAGATCATCATCGCGAGCCCAATGGACGGGACGGAGGTGAACGGCACGGTCGAGATCACCGTGGAGGTCAAGAACCAGCATCAGGCGAGCGTGGTGGTCGTCGATATGTATGTGGATGATGACCTGCTCGAGAGTCAGCTCGGGGGAGGTGCGACCGCGTGGACCTTCCTCTGGAACGCCTCTGACCTGCCGCTAGACTCCTATCACGACGTGTTGGTGCGGGCGTTCTTCTCCGATGGTTCTGTTTCAGTGGACGAGGCATCGTATGTGGTGGTCACTGAACTCACGGACGAGGGGATCGATGAGAGACTCTCGCAGATAGAAGACGATCTTGCAGCCGTTCTTGCGAACATCTCCGATCTGGCGTCGAGCATCGATGCATTGGAGAACCTGACAGGCTCGCTACTTGAGAACGTATCGATACTTCGGGATGACGTCATCTTGATGCGAGATGATATCCAGAGCAACCTGTCTTCAGTGCAGACCGAGATAGGCGAGATCCAATCGCAGCTCGACGCTCTCGCTGATGCTATGGCAGAACTGGAGTCGTCCACGGCAGCGGACCTGTCAGGCCTATCGGCGGATGTTACATCCCTATCGGAAGCGCTTGACACCCTGACGGCGACGGTCCTAGACATGCAAGCTGCGCTGGACGCACTTGCACAGCAGCCAGGATTGGATCTCGACGAGGTCATGGACGATCTCGATTCGATCATGGATGCCGTTGAGGAACTCAACCGCACCGTAGATGAAGTCGACGGATCGGTCGGCGAGGCTCAGAGTTCAGCTGACAGTGCGAGCACCTACGCGTTGCTCGCAATGATAGTGGCGGTCTTTGTCCTAGCGGCGTTCGCCGTAAGCACGTTGGTGCTGAGGAAGAAGCCTTAGGACTCACGGAAGCCCAGGCGTCAGATCGCCTGTTCATTTCATTTGCCGATGAGGGCACCGGCCATAGGAGGCGTCTCCGGATGAAACCATTTGCTGCAGGCGTGCTTGTCCGGAATGGGGATCTGCACGGCAAGTTATCTCAGTCTATGCGAGCAGGCCAGCGGCCTTCAGTTCTTCCGTAATCTTGTCGACGGCGATCTCGGCATCCTCCGGCTTTCGGGCGCCAGTGCATACAAGCTTCCCGCTGCCGAACAGAAGCATGACCACCTTCGGCGATTCGAGACGGTACACGAGCCCTGGGAACTGCTCCGGCTCGTACTCGACCCTCTCGAGACCGAGGGTGATAGCCGTTGCGTTGAGATTGATCTTCGCTCCGAGGTTGCTCGTGGCAACGATGTTCTGCACCACGATCTCCGGCTCGTTCTTGATCACAACGCCGGCAGCTTCTATCTGCTTGACCACCTTGCTGACGGCGGTCTTGACCTGGTCGAGGCTCTTCGCACCCGTACACACGACCTTCCCGCTCCTGAAAAGCAGCGTCGCCGTCTTCGGTTCTTTCAACCTGTATATCAGACCCGGAAACTGCTCGGGCTCGTATTCCGCACCATCAAGTGCAAGCGCGATCGACTGAAGGTCTAACTCCGCCCCGAGGGATGCTGAGGCGACAACGTTCTCTATCTTAATCACTGCCATAGGATCTCCACCGGCCTGACGGTATTCAAATAGGCATTTATAAGCAAGCCCGTCGTCAGTGATGGAAATCATGCAATCCGAGAAGAGTCTGAGAAAGGAGTTTTCGTGTCCGCAGTCTACTGAACTCCCTTCTTGAGAGCTGGGACTGTCAGCCGATCCGCATATGAAGCGGTCGTCTCTGATGGAATAGTCGGATCTGGAGTTGCATGTTACGCTCGTTCGATTGAGGCATCTGATGCTACTAGTGACATCATAGCGAGCACACCACGGTTCATTCCCCGTAGGAGAATATTCTCTCCGATTGACAGAGAAACACGAAGGTATCTAGCTCGACGCAGGTTCTCTCTGACAGAAACTAACCAGTCAATTCGGTTTGCATGTCGCACCATGCACACCGCGGATCCCACACAGGCTTAGAGCCGACACGGCAACCCTTCCACTACTCCACGTCGTCCTGATCGGGCGGGGCACGTCGTCTGCGCAAGACGACCACGGCGGCAATGAGCAGGATTGCAGCAGTCGCGGCGATCAAGACCATGAGCCACGGCATCCCTTGACCACCCGGCCCTTCGTCCATCAGGCCCGCGATGCCGAAGAGGGAGAGGCCCGACACATTGGCCCACAGATAACCCTCGTACGTCATTCCGAACATCTCGACGTCTGTGGTGTTCACGCCTGTCGTATCAACGATGTCCGAAAGCCTGACCCACGATCCATCTGCGGACATGAGGTACAACTGAAGAGAGCTTTCGTTGAGGTCCTCTGGGTCGTCTCCGTCCCCGTCCCCGTTCATGTCGAGGTCTGCCGCGGTGTAGTATATCTTGATGAGCGACCCGGATACCACATCAGACATGTTGGGGTCGTGTGACTGGAACTCTATCCGCACGTACTTGTCCATGATGACCTCGTCAGGCGCAAGTGCATCCGAACCCGAAAGGCTGTCCTCGACCTCGTCATCATGTAGCTTCTCGACTGCGATGCTGAATGTCGTCATGTTGCTCAACTTCGTCCATACGAATGTGTCGGTTGCCCTCATGGTGTCGATCTGGTCGAGCATGAAACATTCCCTCGGGTTGAGGTAGTCCACGAGCACGCTTCCGTCCGAGACGGTCATCCGCATGCTCTTCAGGATGCCCAGAACCCTGATCCAGTCAGTGTCGTAGACCTGGGAGATCATCACTATCGTCTGCGTCTCGTTCCACAGCCCGTATCTCACAGCAATCCGCTCATAGACTGTGCTGGTCATCCTATCGACAACGTCCCCTGAGTCCTCAAGCAGGTCATGGATCAAGCCGCCTGCGCCGCCTGCGTCTGAATCCGGAGTCCCCACGAGAACGATGTACCGGGCGCTACTGTAGTTGGACTGCAATGTATCCGCATCGACGACCCTGACCGTTGCGTGTTCGGACAGATTGTAGACGAAACCTGCACAAGTTCCGATATCATCGTACGCGAGCACGATCTCGCCGTCGAGCTCGAGCAGGTAGTCGAGGTCGAGGGAGTCGGGTATTCCATCGCCGTCGGAATCGGTGCTCTTCGGGTTGAGTCCGAGTTCGAGCTCTCTCGAGTCGCTGAGTCCGTCGCCGTCGGTATCGTTGGACAGGGGGCTAATCAGGGAGGATATCTCGAACCCATCTGAGAGCCCGTCACCGTCGGAATCGCCCGAAGTGGCGTTCGTGTCGTAGAGGACTTCGTAACCGTCGTCGACCCCGTCGGAGTCAGTATCTGGGGAGTTCGGATCCGTTCCGAGCCGGTACTCCTGCCCGTCGAACATGAAGTCTCCGTCGGAGTCAGGATTCTTCGGGTCGGAACCGAAGCCGATCTCCTTCAGGTCGTCCAGGCCGTCCTGGTCTGTGTCGTTGTTGTTGGGGTCCGAGCCGAGCAGGAACTCCTCGTAGTCTGACAGGCCTTCGCCATCAGTGTCCGGGAGCTTCGGATCGCTGCCGAAATTGATTTCGACTCCGTCCCCGAGCCCATCACCGTCGGTGTCCCAATGCGTCAGGTTTGTCCCGAGTTCCCACTCTTCCGAATCCGGAAGCCCGTCTTCGTCTGGGTCGAGCGAGCGCGGGTCGGACAGGAGGGCGGCCTCGTCGGGGTCGGGAATGTCATCGGCGTCCGTGTCGGGCGCCATCGGATCGCTTGTGATGAGGTAGGTGAGAGTCTCATCTTCCGTCGTGACTGTTATGAACCATCCGTCGTTCTCCTCGATATCCGTCAGGCCGTCACTGTCCGCGTCCAAGAAGATGTAGTCGGGGTCTGCCGGTATCAGTTCCATATAGTGGGAGGTTTTCGTCACGTTCTGCCAGTTGGCCAGGTAGATGTTGTTCTCGTCATCCACCGCGATGCCGCTGCCTGCAATGTAGTCTTCCTCGAAACTGCACATCCACCTGCCTTCAGGAGTCCACTTCTGTATACGCTCCGCGAAATCACCGCCCGCGTCGAGCGTGAGTATATCGCCGCTGGCGTCGACCGCCATGCTCCTGACTCTGCTGATAAAACCGTCCTGAGTGCCTGTCTCGCCCCACATCGTCACGAACGTGCCATCTGATTCGAATTTCTGGATCCTGTCGTTGCCCATGTCGGAGACGTAGACATATCCATCCTCATCGATATCGATGTCTGCCTCGAAGGAATCCAGGTTGAATTGCCCAGGTCCCGTGCCATAACCTCCCCAAGAGGTCTCCAGCGACACCACTTCAGTTCCGTTCATCACGAATTTGAGAACATGGTCGTAGGAGTCCAAGAGATACATGTAGTACGTGTCGGCGGTCGGGCCGTTGGGATCCAACGCCAATCCGAGCACTCCGACGTCCACTCCCACGAGCTCGCTGTAGGGCAACTGGTCCAGGATCGTGCCATTCTGTGCGTAGAAGAACAGGTTCGAACCCGTGCAAGCGAACAGGACGGGTTGGCGCTCGCCGGACACGTTCGCCGACATGCACTCGAGCTCCGAGGGTCGGGTCGGAGTAGATATCACTCGAATCTCTGTTCCGTTATGGTCGTAGACAGCGATGGTGCTGTAGTTGTCAGTATACACGAACCCGTCCTCATCCACAGCGACGACGTACGGATAGTAATCCCCGGCCTCGGGCGCGAAGGAAGCACTGAAATCGATTTGCGTAAGATAGTAGTCCGTGATCTCGTCCTGAGTGCCGTCCCCATCGGTGTCGGCGCTCCTCGGGTTGAGTAGACAGTAGTACTCCTGGAAGTCGTTGATGCCGTCTCCGTCAGTGTCGTTCAGATGCGGGTCGGAGTTGACCATCCAATAGTAGGTGTTGTTCCTGTAGGTGAAATTGACCGCCCATCCGTGATACTCGAAGTAGTCTGTGAGGCCATCGCCGTCCGAGTCCGGATTGGTGAAGTTGTATCCCCTAGCGTGCTCGAACCTGTCGTCCAGCCCGTCCTGGTCGGTGTCGTGGCCGGACCATCGGCTGGGGTTGGAGCCGATCTGGAGTTCGTAGGCGTCGCCGAGGCCGTCGCCGTCCGTATCCCACCTCCACGGGTCCGTGTTCGCCGATGCCTCCTCAGATGCATTCAAGCCATCTCCATCGGAGTCGCTAGAGACCATGCCTCGCCATTCGCCGAACTCGTCGATGCTGCCAGGCATGACGTCGAAGTATATCGTGGTCCAGTGCGAGACCTGAGTATCGGACGGGTCATTGGTCTGCGACTCCCTGTCGCACCACCATCCGAAGAACCACCAGCAATCGTCGTAGTATATCCTGTAGTCGGAATACAGGCCGACGGCCACCGGGAAGTTCACCATGCCTATCCCCGGCCGGACCCATGCTTCGGTCTCGTACAGGACCGACTTGGAAGTCGACGTGTAGACCGTGGAGTTCTCTACCGTCGATCCCCCTCTCACCGACTGAGAGCCCCACGGGACGGATATGACCTGGTGAGGAATGATGTAGCTGTCGACCAAGTCTCCGTAGGTGCCGTCGCCGGTTATCGTGACGTTCCCGTACAGGCGGCTGCTGTAGGATATGTTGTCACCGACATCTATCCCGTTCCCGTCCACGTCCACGAAGGACATATCGGAGTCGACATATTCCAAGTCGACATTGCTCCGGGTCCTGGTATCCGTGAAGCAGTCGATAAGCCACCCGATGAACAAACCCATGAAATCAATCCCGAATATCTGCAGCACCGTATCCACCAAGGCGATCAGCAGGGCGATGACCACGCCGACAGGGCCACCGAATGCTGCTATGGCCAACAGCGTGAGAGAGTACGCGAGCATGACTACGGAGTAGGTGACAGCGATGCCCGTGCCGACCGATCCCCAGCCGAGCTCTTCGCCTATCGCGAAGAGCGCGTATAATGAGATGCCGACAGCGAGGATTACGCCGATGACGTTCATGGCCGTGCTGATACGCTGAACAACAGTGGTCGAGCTTGTCAGGGTCTGTTTGACCGAGTTGAACGTGGTCTTGAACAGATCCCAGGTGCTCTGACCGGCGGTCTTGGCAATGGTGCCGAGTCGCGCGAAGGCCTCACAGAAAGCATAGGCGGTATCGAGTATCTCGATGGCCGTGAATATGATGTCTATCGACATCATGGTCACTTCTATGATGGCCTCGACGGTCTCGTCCAGAAACACGACTTCCGGATAGTCGTGGTCTACGGCCACCCCTCCGACAGATGCGATCGTGAATTCGCCACAGTACCACGCCGACACGAGGCTGACCGTGGTTACCAGAGCGCTCTCGTTCAGGTCCCAGGCCCTGACCTCTTCGATGACCTCAAACAGCTCGAGGGGGGTTTCGTCCCCTCCCGTGTACCAGCTGGAGCGGAGAACCTTCGAAACGATCGCGGGCTCACTCGTAAGGTCGGCCGACAGCGGACCGTCGTGGATGTACGACTCCGAGAGCTGTCCCAGCTCGATGCAGACGGCCTCATCCTCCACGCCCACGATCACAGGCAAGGTCTCTCCCACCGCCATGGATTCCATTGCGGAGGGGATCATTGTCGACATGGCTTCCTGCATGGCCAAGTCCTGGTGCGAGAAGCCCCGGACATCCGACACGATTGCCGTGAGGTTGTAGTCTCCGAGCAACGCGGGGACATCATCCAGGCTGTTCGATGAGTTCCTCAGATACTCATACGCGAGGAGCAGATTGGCCGCGATCAGTTCGTCGAGTTCGGCTCCGTGGAAAACGCCAACGCTGGAGCCTAGGTTCTCGCTGACCTCGAGCCCCGTCAGCGCGAAATCCTCGTAGTAGGTGGCGAGAATCATCGGGGATGACGCCACCCCAAGGTCAATCTCAGTGAACAGGCTACTGCCTTCGGACTCCGCATCATCCGCGGTCAATGTGCCATCTGATGTGGCCGTCAGGTTGTTGCCATTACCTGCAACGATCACAACGGAACCATCATCATCTCTGTTGAACACGAACTCGGTGTCGGTCGTTACCTCATCCGATGACGCGGATATTGACCCGTCGGGGTTGAGCGTAACATAGAGGCCGTTAGAGGCCACGAGGGAGCCGCGGTCTTGCCCCAACGACGTCCAGACGAACGTCTCATTCGCTCCAATGTCGTCTCCGTTGGCCAGAATCGAACCGTCGGCCTGCAGACGCAGGTAATCGCCACTCTCCGATGCGAACGCCCTGATCTCGTTGTCATTAAGACCGCTGACCCTCCACATGAGGCTGAGGTCGAGAGACACGCTAAGAGGCGATGCGGTCTCGGGGAAGAACATCCTGCCCTTAAGGGCGACCATGTTGCCATATTCCCATACGGGAAACAGCGGAACATACGCCGATGTGTCGTCTACTATGATCCCGTAATCCTCGATCTCGTCCTGATCCGGGAGGTCCTCGCAGTCGATTATCAGTGTGGGTATGATGACGACGTCGTCCACGGAACCGTCCAAGTCCCTGAACGACCCCCTTGAATCGGTGGGCCAGTCCCAGCTCTGTTGTATGAGCCTCATATGGTTGGGATTGTCTGTCCTGAGCTGAAACGACACATAGGTCGGGCTTCCCGAAGTCTGCACCGTGACCTCGATATCGCTCCTGAGCGTAGTTTTGGCGAAGGGCGACATATCCAGATAGTCAGGCACTCCATCGTCGTCGTTGTCGGGATCCCACGCATTGGGCAGGCCATCGCCGTCTAGGTCGAACGTGACATTCGTCACTTCCGCGTAATCGGGAAATCGATCATCGTTGGAATCGGCCTTGTTGGGATCCATGCCCATGAACGCTTCGTCGTAATCGCTCAGTCCGTCGAAATCGCTGTCCGGGTTGAAGGGGTCGGTGCCGATGACGAGCTCAACCGAGTCGGGGAGGCCGTCGCTGTCCGAGTGGTTCGTATCGTCCGTGTTGTTCATCAGCTCCCCAACGAACCTGCTGAGATCCCGGAAGGCTGCGGGGATCTCGTGCGGGGTCTGCTGAGAAGTCACCTCCTTCTCGCTGAGGTTGTTGAGCATCGGCTGAAATGCAAGCATAACCAGGCAGACTGTCACGACTACAGAAGCCACTGTGATGCGCTTTCGCGAAAGCAAGCTCTCCTCTCCCCTATCGACGCTTCCTATTCATGTGACACCGCACTCACGAAGGATATTCCTTTTGGTCGCTGCATCGGGAACGGACAGGGCTGTCGACGAGGCTCCTCGTAGAGTACGACATTCTTCGGTCGTCAGAAGGGGCCATCATCAGAGCGGACTCAGTTCCCAGTCCACACAGGAGCTGTCCACGCTGTCACCCCCGGCTCCTCCCCATTCAGCGGCGAGACCGTGGTCACGCGCACGAAGAAGTACCGTGGCGCGCCATCCCCGCTCAGTACTACGGTCTCATCGACGGAACTACTGCCCGTGGGTTCGAAGCTCCAGGCAGTCTCATTCCCGTCGGAGACTATCTCGACCAGCGTGATCGCATCGCACAGTCCGTCAGGATCGTCTATCACGATCGAGGCGGTGTAGCTGGTAGCGCCCGGGTTTGACAGGCACGACCCCATCACTTCGCCGTTCACGGTGAAACGTATCTCGAGGTTCTCGTCGAGGGTCGCATACCCTCTGCCCTCCCTCATGGCTTCGTACAGGTTGTCACTGGTCAGGCTGGGGGCGAGCAGGACCGTTCGGATCCCCAGCGGAGATATCCAGTCGCCGTAATGATCGTCCTCCGTCGCTGTGGGCATCATCTGCCAGCCCTCGTCCAGTGCTTTGATGTAGCTCGAGTCGCGATAGCCCCAGTTGTAGCACTCGAGCATACCCATGGCCGAATCACGTTCCTCCGTCCAGAAATCGAACTGGAAGTAGTCCCAGGCGACTGGGCATCCATATGACAACGGATGGTTCCACTGGCCGATCGCCCCGGGCTCTTCAGCGATCCAATCGTATATCCATGGGAAGAACGACCCGCCGGTCATGCGCTCCCCTTGATAGTACGATGGTGGTGCCAATCCCGGGTTGGGCGGCATGTTGGGCGTGCAGTATATGTTCAGCTCGTTTATTCCGCGCAGATAGTACTCGTATCCTGCCATTGCGACGAAAGTCGAGGACGTGTGATCCTCGGCCGAGCGGAGTATGTCAGCCCACTCCCGGTCATTAAGCTCATGCTGGTGGTCGGTCACCGCCAGGAAGTCTGCGCCAGCCAACTGCGCCGCTTCGAACGCTTCATCCGGCGTGCCAGTGCCATCCGAGTAGGATGTGTGAGAGTGCAGATCCCCGAAGTACAGATTGTACTCAGGTTCGGCCTCTTCCGCTTCGACTGCGAGAGCTGTGCCGCAGCAGAAGGAAGGGCCAATCATCGCAATCACCACGACAAGAGACAGTCCCGAGATGAGTTTCCTACTGACCATGGTTACGGAGTCCCCCCAAGGCTAGACGCTCAGAGGTATCCCGCTAAACACTATTTCTTGGTTACTGACCCGTGACCGGTGGCAATGGATGATCCGCCCCTGACAGAATCGGTCGAAACGCCACAGGAAAAGGCCACGTTCGTACGGGAACGGGGCCGTTGAAGGGCTACTCGCTCGCTGACTATAACTGAACAGGATGGAGCGGTAAACCAGCCGAATATTCATATAGTAAGAGGCGAGTCAGTAGTTCAGCGGCGTGGGTTCGGTCGAATGAGGAGGGAACATCAGTGAGCATTGTTCATGAGTCGGATCGTAGAGTGGTTGTTGACGACGGGGATATCGCATCCGAGAGGATCACCGCAGCGCATACGGGGTCCCCGGGCAGGAGAATGAGAAAGGTCTCGATTTCACTGGCCGTCGTCACCATGCTCGTGCTGGTGTCAGCCGCAGTGGCGATCTCGTCTTCGTCGAACAGCGTTATCCAGGAGAAGGCGACAACGAGCACGACGATCGAGGGGCCCTACGTTCAAGTGGGCATGCTCGGCTCGGTCGTGTACTGGAACCCATTGAACATGCAGATGGTCGAGGACTATGTCGCCACGTATCTCGTGTACAGCTCGCTCTTCACATACGACCAGGACTGGGGAGGTCCGGTGAACGACCTCGCCACGGGATACTGGCAAGAGGTCCATCTGAACGGCAGCATGACGACCTACATCAACGTCACCACTAACGCGTACTTCAGAACCATAAACGACATCGACGACGCCAGCCATCCACTCACTGCGAGGGACGTATCGTACACTTACAACCTCGTCAAGAACAACTCAGGTGGCACCTTCGACTGGTACCTCGAGGAGCTCAGCTACTTCACGGCGATTGAGTCCGTCCCGGGCTCGGGTGTTTGGGATAGAGTGAGCACTTGGTGTCCATATACGAAAGCGACCCTGATAGACGATATCAGTGCAGTGCCCATCCTGCCAATGTACCTGTGGGGACCGGATGGGGAGAACTACGAGGCTAGGGCACTTGGCGAAATGGATCCCAGTGAACAGGTCGGGAGCGGCCCGTTCGTCTTCGAGGACTGGCTGAGGGACAGCTGGTACATGTTCAAGACGGCCCCCAACTATCATGGTGAAGCGGACTACGGAGCTACGAGGACCGTCAGCATACCGGGCGTGCTGTACCAGGTGGTCAGCGACACCCAGGCGATGTGCATCGAGGTGAACAACGGAGATCTGGACTGTGCCGTCCTGACCGGCGACCTCAACGCCTTCAACAATGTCCTTGGCATGGGCGCAACCGTCAATGTCTACAAGGCAGCCGTAGCGGAGAACGGGATCACGGACATTGCGATCAATGCGTTGCCGGATTGTTTCGATGAGGGGGCAGGCTACCTAAATCGCCACCCAGCTTTGCTAGATCCATTCGTCCGGGAAGCCATCTTCATGACTCTCAACAAGGACTACATAGTGAACACGATCATGGGCGGCCTGCCGATCATGGGCCACTCAGTCATCCAGCCCGGGTTCTGGCAGGCGGATATCCAGAACATTGTGCCCTTTGATCCCGCCGGAGCCAAGGCGATGCTCCTGGCGAACGGCTGGGAGGACCTTGACGGAGACGGTTGGCTGGAGGCGACCGCGACTGCTTATGGCGTTCAGATGGGATGGTTCGATGCTGGGACCGAACTCTCGGGCATCAGATGTCAGGCGGTCGACACCGACCCCAACTACGGCAAGATAGCTATTGCGTGGCCGGGCTGGGCTAGCTACGCGGGGATACAACTCATAGGAACCATAGAGACGGAGACGACGATGGTGAACAAGGCGTGGTACGCCGCGGACTACGACATCTGGGTCTGGCACTGGGGCTGGGGCCCTGAGCCGATCGGTGGCGCTCTCAGCGTATGGCTGACCTCCGAGATCGAGAAGGCAGGAGACAACTGCCAGATGCCGATCGGTCCATGGTGGTGTCACGAGGACAACATCACCGAATGTCCCTATGTCGACCAGGACATGATAGACAAGTACGACATCATGAACCCGGGCACGTGGGACGGCAGGTTCTCGGCGTTCGACCAGAACATAACGGACGCCAAGGCCATCCTCGACGTCGGCGAGCGCAAGATCATCATAGACAAGCTCCAACAGTGGGTTTATGACTCTCACACCGAGCTCACGCCATACTACGACCTCGGCCTCTATGGATACACCGACTACCGGTTCGATAACTGGGGAGATTGGGGGGCGCACAACGGATTAAGTGTGGTGCAGGGCCTGCCTTGGCTCTGGTTCATGCTTGAGCCGGTCGTGGACAGGAAACCCGTCTTCGTCATGCCGCCAGCGCTCACGTACACGGCGTACGAAGGTATCGAGGAAGCGTTCTCGGTTGCGGTGTCTGACGACGAGGGCTCGCCCCTGTACGTGAACTTCACCTTCGGCGACGGCGGAGAGGACAGTGTGTACCTCACGGGAGACACTACGGTGGCGCAGTGGGCCAACGTGACTTACACGTACACCACTGCAGGCGAGTACACCTTGAATGTGTCCCTGACGGACGGGTTCGTAGAGGACGACGCCGTGCGGAACATATACCGCGA
>JBFEPA010000002.1:0-32144 GCA_041550275.1 Thermoplasmata archaeon
CTCCCGTGGGACTTGAACGGGAAGGTGATGGAAACCGCTGCTGAGGAAGGCGTCAACTACGTAGATTTCTGCATAACGAAGGAGGCGTTCGACGATTTCGACAAGATCGATCGGATGTGCCGAGACGCAGGGATAACCGCAATCACCGCAGTTGGACTTGAGCCTGGAATATCAGACACGCTCGCCAGATACGCCGCCAATAAACTGGACAGCGTAGAGGAGGCGCATGTGATCGATGGTGACAACGGAACGGTGGAGGGCGGTGGATTCGTCCTCACATGGTCACCGGTGGACTGGATCGACGAGCTCTGTGTTCCTGCTGCGGTGTACAGAGAGGGGAAGATAGAGTATGTACCACCACTTCACGAGAAGGAGATCTATGAGTTCCCCCAGCCGCTAGGCAGGCTTCCAGTCTACAAGACGCTCCATGATGAGACATTCCTCATGCCCAAACACATCGAAGGAATCCGAAACGCTGATTTCCGTATAGGGGTTGACGACGAATTCGCCAACTTGGCACGAATCGTCAAGAAGCTCGGACTCAACAGCAAGAAGCCGGTGAACGTCAAGGGAGTCGTGGTACGCCCACTGGATGTCGTCGTCGCTCTGTTGCCGAGACCGGTGGACCTTGCGGGGAAGATCAAGGGAGAAGGGGGCACCGTAGTCGAGATTGTCGGTCAGAAGGATGGTAAGAGAACAATGGTGAGGATGTGGGCGTTCGCGTCGCATGAGAAGGCATACGCCCGATATGGCACCAATGCCACGGGCTATCTCGTCGGCATAGGCGGCGCAGTCCCGACGGAAATGCTCGTCGAGGGAATCGTCACGGAGAAAGGATTGCTCGTGCCCGAGCAACTTCCTGCCGAGGAGTTCGTCAGGAGGCTCAAAGACAAAGGGCTCGAAGTGAACGAGGAAATCGCAACAATCTAGTCCACAATCGGGGGGCTCTCCTGTGGCTCAGGCGAAGCGCGCAGCGCTTCTTTGACGGCTATGTAGGTCATGAACGTAAAAGTGGCTCCGATAATGCCTCCAATGATGCCAAGAGCCAGGAAGGCTGCTCCTATGCCGTCGTCGATCCATCCCACAAGCCACTGAAGAAACGACGGAAGGACATCGGCGACATACTCGAAATCAAAAGGGAACCTGACGAACAGCACCGCGTGTGCAATAGTGAATAGGAGGAAACTGGCAACATCCAGTGGTCTAAGGATGTTGCGTCTGCGGACGATAACCCTGAGGACAGCTAATAGGACGGCGAAGCCTCCAGCAGAGAACAGCATGGTCATCTCGAGGGAGCCGAACTCGGACGTATAGAACCCTGTGTCCTCCAGCTTGTGAGCGACGAAGAACCAAAGCAGCGAGGATATGAACACTAGCCCCACGAACTCGCCTATGATGTCCGGCCATCCGATCCTGTCCTTCTTCGCCTCTTTGTTCCCGAGCACGATGATCCATCGTTTGAGGCTCGGGGGAACGGATGGCGTGATTGGCTCCTGCATGCTTACCTGGAACGCACTGCGACCGATTTAACCTTAATGTGTCCATGGCGATGGCACATTAGGGCGAAAAGATTATTCTGCCAGGCCCGCTTCTCCGCAACATGCACAAGGTAGTCACGGTCGACATGGAGAAGGATATACTCGCGGCCAACCAACAGCTAGCCGATGAGAACAAAGCTCTGCTGGAGGAGCATGGCATCAGGTCATTTGACTTCCTGGGGGCAATAGGTTCTGGCAAGACGCTCATCATCGAGAAGCTCGTCGAGCGGTTGAAGGCCAAAGGCAAGAGGTGTGCCGCCATAGCTGGCGACGTGTCAGGGGACGACGACTACAGACGTTTCACTTTCCACGACATCCCTGCGGTCAATGTCAGCACGGGCAAGGAGTGCCATCTGGATGCACATCTCGTTGATCATGCGCTCGAGAAGCTGCCGCTCCACGAGTTGGACTACCTCTTCATCGAGAATGTCGGCAACCTGGTCTGCCCGGTCGACTTCCCGCTCGGCTCACATACGCGGGTCGTGGTGATAAGCGTGACCGAGGGAGACGACATGGTCAGGAAGCATCCTGCGATATTCGCGTTTTCCGATGTGATAGTGATAAACAAGATCGACCTTGCGGATGCCATGCAGGTCGACCCGTCTGTTCTCGAGAGCGACGCGAGGAAGATCAATCCGAGAGCGAAGATCGTTACCATGGGTGCTAGGGGGGATGTGGGCATCGACGAACTGCTCTCATCGCTCGGGCTCTAGGGGCCGCAAGATGAAGATAACTGTATACGGTGTCGTACAGGGTGTCGGGTTCCGGCCGACCGTCTACAGGGTAGCCAAGGCAATGGAGCTGACGGGCTACGTCCAGAACAACGGGTCGAATGTCGAGATATTTGTGGACCGCGACGCCGACGAGTTTCTGTCGAAGCTCAGGGAGGCACTACCCGCTCTGGCGCGCATAGACAGGGCGGAGGTCGAGGAGTGCGACGGAGGCTACCCGGACTTCACCATCGTGCCGAGCGCGCAGGGTAGGAGGGTCTCACTGATACCGACCGACACTGCACTCTGCCCGAGCTGTGCGCGGGATTTCAAGACTACGGAAGACAAGAGGCATCTGTACCCTTTCACGAACTGCACGGAGTGCGGTGCGCGATTCACCGTCATAACCGATGTCCCTTTCGACCGCGACAGAACCAGCATGTCAAGATTCAAGATGTGCGAGTCGTGCTTGACAGAGTACGGGTCTCCCGCAGACAGGAGGTTTCATGCGCAAACGATCTCATGCCCAGAATGCGGACCCAGATACGAACTCTGGGATGAGAAGGGCAACAGCGTGTCCGGGGACCCATTCGTTTTGTTCTCTCAGTGGATAGACGATGGACTGGTCGGCATATTGAAGGGTTGGGGGGGCATGCACATAGTCTGCGCCCTCGAGAACTCGTCGAGACTGCGAAGCATCTATCGCAGAGGAGACAAGCCCTATGCCATCATGGCGAAGGACCTCGAATCCGCCAGACGATACGCCTCGGTGAGTGAGGAGGAGGGGGCGATGCTCACGTCGCCTCAGCGGCCGATAGTGCTGTTGAGGAAAGCCGATGGCGCTGTACCTAGACTGGAGGGGGTCGCCCCGGGCTTGGGCAACGTCGGCGTCATGTTGCCGTACTCTGCTGCACATATGCTTCTGTTCACTCATCTCGACGCGGATGCCGTGATAATGACTTCTGCGAACCCTCCAGGGGAGCCCATGGTCACGGAGAACCAAAGGGCGCTCGACCTCGGGCTGGACTGTTACCTCATGCACAACCGAGACATAATACACCGATGCGATGACAGCGTGGTCAAACCACGAGGCAGCACATACACATTCATCAGGAAATCCCGTGGCTTCGTTCCAGTTCCGCTCCAGACCGGGCACGACAAGACCGTAATAGGCGTTGGTGCGCAGTGGGACGTGACAGCGTCGATAACGAGGAACGGGGAGATCTTCCTGACGCAGTACATCGGAGAGTCGCAGCAACACCCGACGCTCCACTTCCTCGGAGACGCGATACATCATCTGTCGAGGCTGCTGGGAATCCATGAGGTTGACGCAATCGCACTGGACAAACATCCTAGATACTCCACGAGGATAATGGCCAAACGGCTGGCAAAGGAATACGATTGCGAGATGGTTGAGGTGCAACACTATCACGCACACGCTGCGTCGTTGATGGTGGACAGTATGATAGATAACCCGATTGTCTGCCTGACATGGGACGGCACTGGGTATGGTGACGACGGCACTTCGTGGGGCGGGGAGACATTGCTCGCGGACTTCACGAGATACGAAAGGCTCTGCGCGCTTCAGAACATCCCACTCCTGGGAGGAGACCGGGCCGTTCTGAACCCGAAACGCGTTGTGACCGCGCTGCAGCTGATGACAGGGGCGGAACCGACCCTTGTTAGGCACGAAGAGGTCGACGTCTACTCAAAGATGCTCTCCAAGAGCGTCGTCACTTCCAGCATGGGGCGGGTGCTCGATGCGGTCTCATGCATACTCGATATCTGCTGCAAACGGACCTACGAGGGTGAGCCTGCAATCAAGCTTGAGAGATGGTTGGAGAGAGGGGCGGTCGGCAAGGACTTCGAGTTCGCATTCGAGACGAGGGACGGGATTGAGCACGCCATGACCGTGCCCATGCTCAGCATGCTGCTCGAAGCGAGGCGCGACTCCGATCAGCGGAGGGCGGACCTTGCAGCTTCGTTCGTCTGCTCGCTCGTCACGGCACTGACTGAGAGGGCATGCGACATTGCAGACAAGAAGGGTATCGAGTGCGTCGGCTTGACGGGCGGGGTCTCCTACAGCAACCCGATCGCGGATTGGGTCCAGAGGGCCGTGGAGGGGAGCGGGCACACGTTCGTCTGTCACGAACGAGTGCCCAACGGCGACGGAGGGATATCCGTCGGTCAGAATGCGATAGCTGGCAGCAGGCTCGGCTAAAACTATATGAACGGACCACTCATACCGACGACCCGATGTGTCTAGCCGTTCCAGCAGAGATAAAGTCCATAGACGGCGTGACCGCCAAGGTCGACTTCGGCGGTGTCATCAGACCTGTGAACATCTCCCTGGTCAGCGCGAAGGTCGGAGAATTCGTCATCGTGCACGCAGGGTATGCGATCGAGGTGCTCGACCGTGAGGAGGCTGAGAGGACTCTTCAGCTATTCCGCGAGCTGCTATCGCAGGACGACATCGAGGCGTAGGCCATGCACGAATTCTCCGTTATGAGCCAGATTGTCAGCAGCGTAATCGAGGAGGGGAAGGCGAGGAACGCCTCGAAGATCGAGAAGGTCACGCTCGAGCTTGGAGAGTTCATGATGCTAGGGCACGACCAGCTGAAGTTCGCCTTTAAGTTGCTGTCCAAGGACACCATCCTGGACGGTGCCGCGCTCGATATCAGAACTATAAGGGGGGAGGTTGAGTGCGGGTGCGGATTCAAGGGAGCGGCTTCGCCGACTGACGACTCGCTTCATCAGCTTACATCGTCCTTCGAATGCCCGAAATGCGGCGGCCTCGCAAAGGTCACAGGCGGCCGAGATTGCATCATAAGAAACATCAGCATGGTGGTGCCTGATGTTTAGGTTGAGGGACAAGGAGATGTCCCGCAAGATCATGGGCGAGCTGGAAAGGATGCGGCTCGACATAACGCTGATGCACGTGTGCGGCACTCATCAGGATACTCTGATAAGGTTCGGCCTCGACGGCGAATTCCAGAGGGTGGGGATTGACATTCGTCAAGGCCCGGGATGCCCGGTATGCGTAACGCCTCCTAAAGAAATCGAGGCGGCGATGGCTCTGGCCAGGGCTGGGATTACAATCGCCGCCTTTGGGGACCTGATGAAAGTGCCGGGCGAGACTCAATCCCTGAACGACATAAAGGCCGAAGGAGGCGACGTCCGAATTGTATTCGGCGTTGATGACGCTGTGGACCTCGCCAGGAGAATCCGAGGAGAAGTGGTCTTCGTGGGTATAGGCTTTGAGACGACGGCGCCCACGACGGCCTCCGCTCTGTTGTCGAGTCCGCCGGAGAACTTCTCCGTCCTGAGCTGCCACAGAACCGTCCCTCCCGCACTGGAGGCGATATCCTCCATGGGTGAGATCAGACTCAATGGCATGATTCAGCCTGGCCATGTCAGCACGATCATAGGCACCGCTCCCTATGAGTTCCTTTCGAAGGAGCACGGAATCCCCCAGGTAGTCGCGGGATTCGAACCATTGGATCTCATGATGGGAGTATTCATGCTGGCAAAGCAGCATTCAGAGGGGAGGGCCGAGGTCCAGAACGAATATTCCCGGGTGGTGAGACCTGAAGGCAACCCTGGAGCACTTCTTGCGATGAGGAGGGCATTCACACCGGTGAATGCGCCCTGGCGTGGGTTCCCGGTGATACCCAATAGCGGCCTGCAGGTGAAGGACGATCTCGAGCATCACGACGCAGCTAAGAGGTTCTCCGAAGTCATAACCCCTGTACTAGAAAGGGAATACGTGGAGCCCGTGGGATGCAGATGCGGCGAGATGTTGAGGGGCATCATCACCAGCGAGGATTGTCCCCTGTTTGGCACGATGTGCACACCTAAGAGCCCGATCGGACCATGCATGGTATCGCGCGAGGGAAGCTGCTACATTTCTCACCGGTACCGTCGGTCGAAAAGGGTGTAACGATATCCGGCAGCGGCATCAGGGTACACCTCGCGAGTGGAAAGAGGGCGAAAAGCTGCGCAACCTTCGCCGCGCCCAAATGACGAGATGGATTCATCGCGAGACCTGGAAATAACGGATTTCGAATATCCTGGTGGATATCAGCACAACATACTATCCCTTGATAAGGTGCAACCTAACGATTATCGCTAAATACGCTGCGTTTTTCGAAACATGGACAACGAAACCTATATTAGGAGTCCCTTTATTACACCCTCCCGTCAGGATTGCCAGAGCCGAGTGGATGCGCCAGACTGACACGGCGATCTCTGCGGGGTCACTCGGGCTGTGTCAATTCATTTGGCCCCAGCCAGGAGGGGAATCATGAATTCAGATGGACCACTCGGAGAGAATGCCACGGGAGAATCGCGGATGCCGCACACGAAGGATTCACCGGCACCAAGGATCGGGGTTTTTGTATGTCATTGCGGCAGCAATATCGCTGGCACAGTTGACCCTTCCAAGGTAAGGGAGGCTGCCGAGAAGGTCCCAGGCGTTGTTATTGCAAAGGAGAACAAGTACACCTGCTCCGATCTCGGCCAGGATGAGATAATCAAGGCGATCAGAGAAAACGATGTTGACAGGGTCGTCGTCGCCGCATGTTCCCCAAGGATGCACGAACCGACTTTCAGGAGTTGCATCCAGGAGGCCGGTCTGAACCCATATATGCTGCAAATGGTAAACCTCAGAGAGCAGTGTTCGTGGGTTCACTCTCGAGAGAAAGACAAGGCGACAGCGAAAGCTGCCGACCTGGTGAGGATGGGTATCGCGAAGGCGACAAAGCTCGTACCTCTGGAAGCCAGAGAGGTGCCCGTCGAGCAATCCTCGATGGTGATTGGAGCGGGCGTGGCAGGCATCCAGGCTGCACTCGATTTGGCCCAGATGGGGTTTAAAGTGTATGTCGTCGAGTCCGAGCCGAGCATCGGAGGGCGCATGGCACAGCTGGACAAGACTTTCCCCACCGGTGATTGTGCAATTTGCATACTGGCCCCGAAGATGGTCGAGATGGCGAGACATCCAAACATCACGCTCTTTTCGTATTCAGAAGTGGAGGAAGTCAAAGGCTTCATAGGCAGCTACACTGTGAAGATAAGGAGAAAGGCCCGCTATGTCGTAGAGGACAAGTGCGTCGGTTGCGGTGTCTGCGTGGATGCTTGTCCAGTCAAGGTGGATAACGAATTCGACATGGGCTTCGGGAAGAGAAAGGCGATTTACGTGCCATTCCCGCAAGCGGTGCCGCTCAAGTACACCATAGACAGAGACAACTGCATCTTCTTCAAGACCGGCAAGTGCAAAGCCTGTGTCAAGGCATGCGCGAATGAAGCGATTGATCACGAGATGGAGGACGAGTTGGTCGAGCTCAAGGTTGGCACGATAATCTGCGCCACAGGGTTTGACACCTACATCCCGATGAAGCGCGGGGTCTACAAGTACTGGGAATACCAGAACGTGATCACGGCCCTTGAGCTCGAGCGATTGTTGAATGCATCCGGACCGACCGGTGGACATCTCATCAGACCTTCCGATGGGAAGACGCCGAAGAGAGTCGCATTCATACAGTGCGTCGGCTCGAGGAACAAGAAGATCGGCACAAACTACTGCTCACGCGTCTGCTGCATGTACTCGATCAAGAACGCGCAGATAATCAAGGAGCACGAGCCTGACACCGAGATCGCCGTCTACTACAACGATATCCGGGCGTTTGGCAAAGGCTTCGAGGAGCTGTACCATCGCGTCAGAGAGGAATACGGGGTCGAGTTCATAAGAGGACGGCCTGCGAAGCTGAGCCAGAACGCAGATACAAATTCCATCACGATAAGAGCGGAGGAGACCCTGCTCAACAAGATCACCGAGAGAGAGTTCGACCTGATAGTGCTAGCGACTGGACTCACACCTTCCGAGGGAAGCAAGAGGATCAGCAAGATACTCTCCTTATCTCTCAGTCCAGATGGCTTCTTCATGGAGGCTCATCCGAAGCTAAGACCAGTCGATACGGCCATCGACGGCATCTATCTTGCCGGATGCGCTCAGGGTCCCAAGGACATCCCTGATTCAGTAGCCCAGGCGAAGGCGGCAGCCGCATCCGCAGCCTCGATTATGGCAGGTAAGAAGGTGAAGATCGAACCCTTGACCGCGCTGGTCGATGAGAACCTCTGCATAGGATGCGGGCTGTGCGTCGAGATGTGCCCCTATAGCGCCCCCGAGATTGTCGACAGCGATGGAAAAACTAAGGCGAAGATCATAGAAGCGCTCTGCCATGGGTGTGGAACCTGCGTTGCCGCATGCCCGCAGAAAGCCATAACAGCGAACCAGTTCACTGACGAGCAGATAGCATCCGAAATCGTCTCGGCTCTTGAAGGCGACGGAGTGGAAACTGATAAGGCGAAGAGGGCCGCAAAGAAGGCGGAGGAGGCGTGATTATGGGAGAAGCTGAGAAGACCTTCATCAGTGGCCTGCACGAGAAGCTGGTCGAAGACAAGGTCATCGATGAGTCACAACTTGAGCCGGAATTCGCCAAGGAGATTGTGAAGCATGGAGGCAAGGATGTCATGACTTGTCTCCAATGCGGCAACTGCACAGGTGTCTGTCCGATCAGCCTCAAGATCGACTATAAGACCAGGAGCATAATCAAGTTCTGTCAATTCGGGCTGAAGAAATTCACCCTCGGAACCAGGTGGGTTTGTGCCACGTGCTACAGGTGCTATGAGCACTGTCCGGCAGACATCAACCCAGCTGAGGTGATGATAGCGCTCAGGCACATCGCAGTCAAGGAGGGAGTGATACCTCCGTTCATCAAAATGGCCGCGACGAACCTAGTGAAGTATGGCCAGAGCGTGAAGCCAGACCCCGAGATAGAGCGGGTCAGGAAGGAGCTCGAGCTGGGTGAAATACCGTCACGGAGTCAGGAATACTCGAAGGTCGTCCGGGAGATCAATCTGCTGATTCGTTCGACCGGTTATGATAAGCTCATAGGCATAGAAAGCGAGGTGAAGATTTGACCCAATATACCTACTTCTTCGGCTGCATCATACCTAACAGATACCCGGGGATTGAGTACGCTGTGAGAAGCATCTGCGGCAAGGACGGGTTCGACATTGACGTAGAGGACACAAAGGAGTTCTCCTGTTGCCCGGTTCCTGGCATCTTCTACTCATCCGATAAGAACACCTGGTTGCTCCTGGCTGCTCGGAACCTTACTCTCGCCCAGAACGAAAGGAGGGAGATCCTCACCGTCTGCAACGGTTGTCTCACCTCCTTGCTGAAGGCGACGGAGTATCTCGCCGACCCGAAGAACCTCGGCAAGGTGAATCGTGTACTCTCCCAGATAGGCAGAAAGTATACGGGCATTCCGATGAAGACCGAGGGACGGCGACGCATAATGGAGCCTGTAAAGGTGCGGCATTATGTCGACGTGATGGTCAACGATATCGGCCTCGAAAGCCTTGCGGAGAAGACGAAGAGACCGCTCAAGAACATCAGAGCAGCCGTGCACTACGGCTGCCATTACCTGAGACCAACAGAGAACCAGACGATCGACGAGCCGAATGATCCAGTCAACATAGACAGGATTATCGAGGCTTGCGGAGCCACGAGTGTTGAGTACGAGGACAAGCTGGACTGCTGCGGCGCCGGCGGCGGCGTGCGGTCTCATGTTGTGGAATTGGCCAACTCGCTCACAGAGGACAAGTGCAGGAACATTGCCGCGGCGGGCGCGGACTGCATAGTAACTGGGTGTCCGTTCTGCCTACTCCAGTTCGACAACGCGCAGAAGTCCTTCACAAAGGAGGGGATACCGGTCATGCACATATCACAGTTCCAGGCCTTGGCCATGGGGGTAGACCCGATCTCACTCGGTTTCGATACCCATCACGTCTCTGCGCACTCATTCCTCAGGAAGATCAGGGGGAGCTGACGATGGAGATGGAGTCGGAATCCAAGGAGGAGCGCGCGAGATACAGCCCGAAGATAGTCGCCTTCTGCTGCAACTGGTGCTCCTATGCTGGTGCTGATCTTGCAGGTACCACGAGGCTGCAGTACCCCACGAACGTCAGAATCATCAGGGTGATGTGTTCTGGCAGGGTCGACCCGGCCTTTGTGCTGAAAGCATTCTCACTCGGAGCGGACGGCGTGATCATCGCGGGCTGCCATCCATCAGACTGCCATTACATCAACGGGAACGAGAAGGCTGCGATGAGAGGCACGTTCCTCTCGGAGTTCCTCGAGGACGCTGGCCTTGAATCGCAACGTTTCAGAGTCGAATGGATTGCTGGCTCTGAAGGACAGAAGTTCGCGAACGTCGTCAAGCGAATGGTTTCGGAACTGGAGGCGCTCGGCCCAATTGCCGAGGAGAGTGCGTAGTGATGGAAGAGATGAACGTCGTCGGCGCAGCCCTGGTTGTGGGCGGGGGCCCCGCGGGGATGCAGGCCGCATTGGACCTCGCAGAATCTGGATACAAGGTCTACCTTTTGGAGACGACACCAAGCATCGGGGGAACAATGGCTCAATTGGACAAGACTTTCCCCACGAACGACTGCTCGATGTGCATACTGTCACCAAAGCTCGTCGCCACTGGAAGGCACGAAAACATCACCCTTCTCACGAACGCTGAGCTCAAGGAAGTGAAAGGAGAGGCAGGCAGGTTCCACGTGACTGTGACAAGACATCAACGTTTCATAGTAGAGGAGAAGTGCACGGGCTGTGGTGTGTGCGCGGAGCATTGTCCCATCGAAGGCGCCAACTCATTCGACAGAGACCTAGCACCTGCCAAGGCGGTGTACGTCCCCTTCCCTCAGGCAGTGCCGTTGATATACACCATCGACAAGGGCCTCTGCATCGGCTGCGGCATATGCGAGAAGTTCTGCGAGGCGGGAGCGATTGAATACAGCATGGACTCGGAAGTCAACGAGACCATTGAGGTTGGGGCAATCATTCTCGCCCCTGGCTACGAGGTCTATGACGCATCAAGGAAGAGCGTGTATGGTCATGGCGCTTACCCTAATGTCGTCAGCAACATCGAGTTCGAGAGGATGCTCAGCGCTTCAGGCCCGACAGAGGGGCACGTGATCAGACCTTCGGACGGCGATATCCCGACGAAGATCGCGTTCATACAGTGTGTAGGGTCTCGGGATGCCCAGACCCTGACCACCTACTGCTCGTCGTATTGCTGCATGGCAGCCCTGAAACAGGCTGTAATCGCTCAGGAGCACGTGCCGGGACTCAAGACAACTATATTCTTCATGGATACACGCGCGTTCGGGAAGGAATTCGAAGAGTATCTCCACCGGGCGGAGAATGAGTATGGAGTCAGGGTACTCAGAAATAACCGGATATCGAAGGTGCAACAAAACCAGGAGACGGGCGATCTTGTGCTCAGCTTCATAGATGGCGCTGACATCAGCGAGGAACACTTCGACATGGTCGTCCTCTCGGCTGGCGCCAAACCGCCAGAAATGGCGCATCAGCTCGCCAAGATGCTTGGCATCAAGACGAACAAGTTTGGCTTCTGTGAGACGGATGAACTCTCGCCGGTCGACAGCTCTTCGCCCGGCATCTACGTTTGCGGAGCGTTCTCCGGTCCTAAGGACATCCCCGATTCGGTGGCCCAGGCAAGCGGCGCAGCGGGCAAGGCCGCAGCGCTGCTCGCCAGTCAGAGGGGGAAGCTAGTCACCAAGAGAGAGTACCCCGAGGAGAAGAACCTGGAAGGCCAGGAGCCGCGCTTAGGCGTGTTCGTATGTCATTGCGGCATAAACATCGGAGCGGTCGTGAATGTTCCAGAAGTGATGGAGTACGCATCGAAACTGCCAGGTGTGGTCTACGCTGAGGCGAACCTGTATACTTGCTCCCAGGATACACAGAAGAAGATCAAAGAGATGATCGAGAAGCACGGCCTCAATCGCGTGATCGTGGCGAGCTGCACACCACGCACACACGAACCGCTGTTCCAGAACACCGTGAGAGAGGCCGGACTCAACAAGTACCTGTTCGAGATGGCCAACATAAGGGACCAATGTTCGTGGGTCCATCGGTTGGAACCCGAGGCTGCGACGAAGAAGGCGAAGGACTTGGTGAGGATGGCTGTGGCCAAAGCCAGCATACTGGAGCCACTCCCCCAGCCGAAGATACCAGTCACTCCAGTTGCGCTCGTCATAGGTGGGGGGCTAAGCGGAATGACTGCCGCTCTGGAGATTGCGAAGGCGGGATACGAAGTACACTTGGTCGAGAAGCAGAAGGACCTAGGTGGTCATCTGAGGACGCTCTACTCAACCCTAGCCGGTGTGGACCCGCAGGAAACTTTGGCAAACCTGGCGAAGGAAGTGCTCAATCACGACAAGATCAAGGTTCATCTAGAGGACACCGTCGATGAGATCAAGGGATACATCGGCAACTTCGAGACCGCTCTGAAGAGCGGCGAGAAGATAGAGCACGGCGCAATCGTGGTCGCGACGGGAGCGATAGAGTACGAACCCAAGGAATATCTGTACGGTAAGCATCCCAGGGTAATTAGACAGACTGCCCTCGGAGAGATGCTGGCCAGCGGCAAGTTCGATGCTGAATGCGTTGTGATTGTCCAGTGTGTCGGATCAAGGAACGACGAGCACCCAAACTGCTCGAGGATCTGCTGCTCGACTGCGATGGCCAACGCTCTGAAGATCAAGAGAGGGTACCCGGACACAGACGTGTTCGTTCTGTTCAGGGACATCCGTACGTATGGCTTCGCCGAGGAGAACTACAACGAGGCTGCCCGTCTTGGCGTCAGGTTCCTGAGGTACGATCCCGCGACGCCGCCGGAGATCAGTGTGGACGAGGGAAAATTGGAGGTTCACATTGACGAGCAGTTCATCGAAGAGAAGATTGTAATCAAGCCGGATTACCTAGTGCTCAATGCAGCGGTCCATCCCAATCCCGACAACAAGGGCCTCGCGCAGTTACTTAAGGTCCCCCAGAACAAAGAGGGTTTCTTCCTTGAGGCCCACATGAAGCTGAGGCCGGTCGATTTCGCGACCGACGGCATCTTTGTTTGTGGTCTCGCACACTCGCCGAGACTCATTGATGAGAGCATCTCACAAGCCTTGGCAGCCGCTGCCAGGGTAAACACCGTGTTGTCCAAGCCATTCATAGAGGCTGAAGGCGTAGTTAGTGTCGTGGATGAGGACAAGTGCATCGGATGCGGAAGATGTGAGGATGTCTGCGAATACGGGGCTCCCGTCGTGGAGGAGATCTCACCTGGCATTTTCAAGTCACGTATTAAGGAAGCGCTCTGCAAGGGCTGTGGCTCATGCGCAGTAGAATGCTGTACGAGAGCCATACGACCTAAGCACTTCAGAAGCGACCAGATAATCACGATGATAGAGGCGGCACTCGCCGATGAAGAGCCGGCACAGGAGGCGAAGACATGACGGATGAAGGCTTCGAGCCAAACATAGTCGCCTTCTGCTGCAACTGGTGCTCCTACGCCGGCGCAGATCTGGCAGGTGTCAGCAGGATGCAGTACCCTCCGAACGCGCGAATAATACGCGTCATGTGCTCGGGCAGGATAGAACCATACTTCGTGCTCAGGGCGCTCGAGCTCGGCGCTGACGGTGTGCTCGTCGCGGGATGCCACATAGGTGACTGTCACTACATCTCCGGGAATGTCGAGGCGGAGAAGAGGATGAAAGCCACGCAGGAGATGCTGGACGTGGTAGGCATTGGGAGAGACCGCATGAGACTGGAATGGATTTCCGCCTCCGAGGGACAGAAATTCGCCTCGACGATGAAGGAGTTCACAGACAGTATCCGCGAGCTAGGCCCCAACCCGATGCCAAGGCTTGCGAAGAAAGTGTACGACCCCGCCAAGCTGAAGTCGAGAGTCGATCACCTGATCGAGGACACTGGTGCCTTTGACTGCGTCGAGTGCGGCAAGTGCACGACGGTATGCCCGGTAGCCAAGTACGATTCGGAGTTCGCGCCCAGGACCATCGTGCTGAAGGCGACGGAGGGACAGGCAGATTCAATCGTCGCCAGCAAAGATATCTGGACCTGCATCACATGTGAACAGTGCAACTCGATGTGCCCGTACAAGGTAGACTACTCTGGATTCATAAGAGGACTGAGAACCGAAGCTGCGGCAAAGGATGCAACGCCCGCCTGCAGTCAGGGCGGCCTCATGCAGGGGATGATGCGCATACAGGCGCACGGCGACTTCAAGCAGAACAGGCTGGGATGGCTGACCCCGGAGTTGAAGATCGCGGACAAGGGCGACGTATTCTACTTCACTGGATGCGTAGCGTATTTCGATGCCGTCTTCAGCGACAGAGAGCTCAACCTCGCTGGCATACCACAGGCGGTAGTCAAGATAATGAACAGCGCTGGCATTACCCCAGTCGTGAGCAACGACGAGGTGTGTTGCGGACACGATCTTAACTGGACTGGCGACGAGGAGGGGCTGCAGCGGCTCATGAAGAAGAATGTGGAGGTCATCAAAGCCTCCGGAGCGAAGACCGTCGTGTTCTCGTGCCCTGAGTGTATGAGGACCTTCGATATGGACTATCAGGACTTCTTGGGTGACTTCGACTTCGAGATGACCCACGTGTCCGAGTTCGTTGACAATCTAATCCAAGATGGGAAACTGAAGTTCAAGAAGGGCAGTGACAAGCTAACCTTCCAGGATTCGTGCAGACTCGGCAGGCACCTTGGTATCTACGACCCGCCGAGGAACGCCATGAAGGGCGTCGGAGCGAATGTCGTGGAGATGGAGAACACGAGAGACAAGGCGATATGCTGCGGTGTGAGTTCTTGGGCCACATGCGACGATATTGCGCGCAAGCTGCAGGTGGAGAGGTTGAAAGAGGCGAAGAAGACTGGAGCTGACTGCCTTGTCACGGGATGCTACAAGTGTCTGATCCATCTGGCTTGTGCCCGAGACAACAAGCTCGAAGGAGTGCCTAAGGATCAGGTAGACATCAAGATCAAGGACCTCAGTGTAGCGATAGCGGAGGCGTTGGAATGACGGATTGGATGGGCGGTGCTCATCGCACAAGACTCGCCATCACCCAAACGAAACACATAAAAGAAGAGACTCAATACCGCAAAGGCAAAAGGGGTTCGTTGATTGCAGTAGGCACAATGCAAATGCAACTGAATATGAGATTTGAAGGGGGCTTTTGAGTGAAGAAATCCGTAATGGTGATTGGAGGCGGAATTGCCGGAATACAGGCTGCTTTGGACCTAGCCGACAAGGGAATCACGGTCGACCTCGTCGAGAAGATGCCAAGCATTGGCGGAAGAATGGCACAGTTGGACAAGACATTCCCTACGAACGACTGCTCGATATGCATACTGGCGCCGAAGATGGCGGACTGCTACGCGCACCCCAACATCAACGTGATGACCTACTCGGAGGTAAAGGACATTTCTGGAAAGGCCGGGGATTTCAAGGTTGACGTGCTCAAGAAGGCCAGGTTCGTTGACGAGGAGAAGTGCACGGGTTGTGGCGACTGCTTCAAGGTGTGCCCTGTCAGCCTCCCGAACGAGTTCGACATGGACATGAGGGAGAGACCTGCCATATACATGCCGTTTCTCCAGTCAGTTCCGAGAACGGCTACCATAGACAGGGCGGGCGTCGCGCCGTGCTCCGACAAGTGCCCAGCGGGTTTGAGCGCTCAGGGATATGTGGCACTCATACGGGCCGAGAAGTTCAAGGAAGCGGTGGACCTCATACGAAGGACTATCCCCCTCCCCTCGGTGTGTGGACGCATATGCCATCACCCGTGCGAGGAAGGCTGCAACAGAACGGAAGTCGACGATCCAGTGGCCATCGCAGGATTGAAGGCATTCGTGGGGGACTACGTTCGAGAGCAGGGTATGGACGCGCCAGTCCCGATCGAAGTGGACCGGAAGGAGAAGGTCGCTGTTGTCGGAGCGGGCCCGGCTGGCCTGGCGGCAGCCTACCGCCTCGCCCTCAAAGGATTCAAAGTCAAGATTTTCGAGGCCACGTCGAAGCCAGGTGGTATGCTCTGGTGGGGCATCCCCGATTACCGTCTTCCCAAGGACGTACTGTCAGCAGAGGTTGATCACCTGTTGGCCCATGGCATAGAGATCGAGTACGGCAAGACCATCGGCAAGGACCTCACGATCGAGGACCTGAAGAGGGACTACGGCGCCGTCTTCCTGGCTATAGGTGCTCACAAGAGCCTCAAGCTGGACTTGCCTGGCGAGGACCTCGAAGGCGTCGTCCACGGCGTGGACTTCCTACACAAAGTCGCCGACAAGGAGAAGGTTAGAATCGGCAAGAAGGTGGCCGTTATAGGCGGAGGAAACGCCGCGATGGACGCTGCAAGAACAGCCCTGCGGATGGGCTCCGACGTGACGGTTATATACCGCCGGACGAAGGACGAGATGCCCGCGATTGCGGCCGAGATCAAGGGGGCGGAAGACGAGGGCGTCAGATTCGAGTTCCTGGCATCGCCTGTGAAGATTGAGGGAAAGGGCGGCAAGATTACCGCCATCGAGTGCATCAGAATGAAGCTTGGAGAGCCGGACAAATCGGGCCGGCCCCGCCCAGTGCCGGTTGAAGGATCGGAATTCACGATCGAGGTCGACACGGTCATTCCGGCCGTTAGCCAGGCACCGAATCTGGACGCTCTCAGCTCGAAGGCCCTTGCTGTCACGAAGTGGAACACCCTCGAGGTCAATCCTGGCAACCTGAGCACGAACATCGAAGGTGTCTTCGCGGGTGGAGATGCTGTGTCTGGACCTGCATCTGCCGTGGAGGCATTCGCAGCAGGCAACAAGGCCGCGCTGTACATCGAGAAGATGCTGAACGGAGAGAGCATCGAGCCGGAGCCCGAAGAGAAGGACGATCATGTCATCACGCTTGAAAACATCAAAGCAAGAATGAAGGGTGAGATCACGAAGAGCGAGCGCATCCTCAGGCAACACCTTTCGGACGACAAGCGCAGGACCTCCTTCGAGGAGGTCGAGAAGGTGTTCACGAAGGAGGAGGCGATGAAGGAGGCGGCTCGATGTGTGAGCTGCGGACCATGCTCACAGTGTGAGGCGTGCGCCCCTGCCTGCGGTCCGAATGCAATTGACTACAAGATGAAGGACAAGGTCGTCACAATGAACCCAGCGGCGATCATAGTCGCCACCGGCTTTGATGTATGGGACCCGACGCCCGCGTCAGAGTACGGCTACAAGAAGTACCCCAACGTCTACACGGCGATGGAGTACGAGCGCATGATCAACGCTGCGGGGCCCACTGGCGGGCACATAGTCAGGCGATCCGACGGCGAACACCCGAAGAAGCTGGCGTTCATACAGTGCGTAGGATCGAGAAATCCGCAGGTTGGGCATCCCTATTGTTGCGCGGTGTGCTGCATGCACGCCACAAAAGAGGCGATGCTCGCTCGGGAACACTACGAGGACATCAACTCAACGATATTCTACAAGGACATGAGAGCCTGTGCGAAGGGATTCAATGAATACGTCGAAAGGGCGAAAAGCGACTATGGAGTCAGCTACGTCAACTCCGACGCGACCGTGCAGGAGAACGCGCAGACGCACAACCCAGTCGTCGTATTCGACGTAGGAGGCAAGCAACAGTCGGAGGAGTTCGACGCGGTCGTGCTTGCGACCACACTCGTGCCCAGGAAAGATACCGTCGAATTGGCTGAGAAGCTCGGGCTGAAGCTGACGGAATTCGGTTTCTTCGAGTCTCCAGACAGCATCCTGGACTTCGGCAGGAGCGAAGTGCCCGGGATATACCTTGCAGGATACTGCGCCGGACCGGCCGACATACCGGAATCGGTTGCCCAGGGCTCAAGCGCCGCTGCCAAGGCAGCGGAGATACTCGCCAATTCAGGAGGGGGGTGAACGGACATGGCCGAGAACGCAAACAGTGAGAAGAAGAAGCCGCGGATAGGGGTATTCATATGCCACTGCGGGTCCAACATAGGCGGTTTTGTCGACGTGAAGGCCGTGACTGAGTATGCGGCAACCCTTCCGGACGTCGCATATGCGACCGACAATCTCTATACATGTGCCGAGGACGGCCTCAACAACATCAAGGAGAGCATCAAGGAGCACGACCTTGACAGAGTAGTCGTATCGAGCTGCACACCACGGACGCACGCCCCGCTCTTCCAGCGCACGTGCGAGGCTGCTGGCGTGAACAAGTATATGTTCACATTCGTCAACATCCGTGAGCACTGCTCATGGGTCCACATGAAGGAGAGGGAGAAGGCGACCCAGAAGGCAAAGGACTTGGTCAGGATGGGCGTTGCGAGAGCCCGATTCCTAGAACCTCAGGAGGAGACGAAGATCGATGTGACGCCCGCCGCACTCGTAGTAGGAGGAGGCGTGTCTGGGATGACGGCAGCGCTGTCACTTGCGAACATGGGATTCCCTGTGCATCTCGTCGAGAAGGAAAAGGAGCTTGGAGGATTCGTGAAGAACCTGCACGGCCTCATGATGACCAAGAAGAACGCCAACGAGACGATCAAGCCGCTCATCGACAAGGTGAACGCCCAGAAGAACATCACCCAGTACCTCGATTCGCACGTCGCGACGGTTGAGGGATTCATAGGCAACTACGATGTCTCCATTGGCGGAGAGGGGGCCGAGCCCAAGGAAGTCAAGGTGGGCACCATCATCGTGGCCACGGGCGCGGTTCCGCTGGTACCCGAGGGACTGTTTGGGTACAAGGAGCACCCGAACGTCGTCACATCCACGGAGTTCGAGGAACTCTGCAACAAGAAGGAGGTCCCCAGACTGAAGAGCGTCGCCTTCATACAATGCGTTGGGGCGAGGGGACAGAAAGTCTCTTACTGCTCCAGGATCTGCTGCAATATCGCAGTCAAGACCGCGATAAACATCGCCGAGAACCGCGACAACTTGCTGGGCGTGACAGAGGAGAAGGCGGATGCGGGTCAGGCCGTCGAAGAGCCAACCGCGGACATGAAGGCGGATGAAGAGGGAACGGAGCGAAGGCGGAGGAGAAGGGGCAGAGGACGGCGCGAGGACGACCAGGCCTCTGACGAAAGCGCTGCACCATCCAGTGGAGTCGAGATTACGGTGTTCAACAGGGACGTTATGGCGTACGGTGTCGAACACGAGCTCGAGTTCAACAAGGCCAGGGAGAAGAGAGTCAAGTTCATCAGATACCTGCCAGACAACCTCCCGAAGGTATCTGCAAAGGACGGGAAGCTCGAGGTCGGATACTTCCACGAGACGCTGAAGATGGAGAGGACCATGCCGGTTGACATGGTCATACTCTCGACTCCGCTCGTATCGCAGCCGGACGCTGCCACACTATCGCAGCTACTCAAAGTACCGCTAGGACAAGATGGCTTCTTCCAGGAGGCGCACGTCAAACTGAGACCGGTCGATTTCGCGACCGATGGTGTCTACGTGTGCGGAACCTGCAGAGGGCCGGCCGACATAGCAGAGGCAGTCTCCCAGGCGGCCGCAGCTGCCTCGAGGGCAGCGATACCTCTCGCGAACGGCTTCGTCCAGGCCGAGGCCCTCACGTCGAGGGTCGATGAGACGAAATGCACAGGCTGCGGGACTTGCGTCGAGGTGTGCCCGTACGGCGCTCTCAGGAAGAACGATGAGGGCATCAGCGAGGTGATCGTAGCAGCGTGCAAGGGTTGTGGTGCCTGCGGTGCCACGTGCCCGGAGAGTGCAATCACTATGACGCATTACACGGACCAGCAACTGCTTGCTGAGGCCAAGGCGGCCTTGGAGGAGGTGTGAGGACATGACGCAGAAGCATCACACCGCTCACCACGGCAAGAAGCACGAGACTGACAATGAGTGGGAGCCGAAGATCGTCGGTTTCCTCTGCAACTGGTGCTCGTACGCCGGCGCTGACCTGTGTGGCGTCAGCAGGTTCCAGTATCCGACGAACATACGCCTCGTCAGAGTGATGTGCTCTACGCGAGTCAGCCCACACCTCGTGCTCGATGTCTTCGAGGCAGGCGCGGACGGCATACTCGTTGGAGGATGTCACATCAACGACTGTCACTACATGACCGGCAACTTCCACACTGAGAAGCGCGTGAACCTCATGAAGAGGCTGCTCAAAGAGGCTGGGATAGACGAGAGCCGATTGAGACTCGAGTGGGTCTCCGCATCCGAAGGGGAGAAGTTCTCCAAGGTGGTCACGGAATTCACAGAGGAGATCCAGAAGCTGGGACCGAGTCAAGTGCTCTCGGACGACATGGTGAAGACGAAGATCTCGGCCGCTGACGACGCCTCCGAGACATTCAGATTGAAAGCCCTGGTGGGTAAGGAGTTCAACCTCCTTACTAAGGGGAACGCATACGGTGAGAAGCTGGACCCTGACAAACTCGCGGGCATCATCGATGCCGCTGCTGAGGACGAGTTCGAAAGGGCGCTCATACTGGAGCTTGCGAGGATAAGGCCCATGTCGGTCAAGCAGTTGGGAATGGTTATGGACGTCCCGACAGACAAGATACTCAGGCACATCGTTCTGCTCAGGCAGAACAGCAAGATTGCGATGGAACATCCAGAGGGATTCACTCCGGTATACAAGACCATCGCTATTGGAGGTGAGCAGTGATGGCAGCAAGTGACAAGGTCGGTGCAGTCATGGTGGTTGGAGGCGGCATATCGGGCCTGCAGTCCTCCCTTGATCTGGCCGATTCTGGATTCAAGGTATATCTCGTTGAGAAGCAACCCAGCATAGGCGGCACGATGGCCCAGCTGGACAAGACATTCCCCACGAACGACTGTGCCATGTGCATTATGGCGCCCAAACTCGTGTCGACGGGGAGACACCACAACATCGAGTTGGTGACGAATGCTGACATCCTGGCGGTGGAAGGCAAGGCGGGCGATTTCACGGTCACCGTCAAGCAGAGGGCGTTGAGGGTTGACCCCACCAAGTGCACTGGCTGTGGCTCGTGCGCTCAGACCTGCCCGATCGAGACCTCCGATGAGTACAACGAGAGCACGAAGATACGCAAGGCGATCTATGTTCGGTACCCACAGGCGGTCCCGCTGGTATACTCCATCGACAAGGACAAGTGCATAGGCTGCGGCATATGCGCAGAGGAGTGCAAGGCCAAAGCAGTCGTCTATGATCAGGAGGAGAGCACCTCGGAGATCAAAGTGGGCTCGATCATCCTCTCGCCCGGCTTCGACGAGTTCAACGCGCGTCTGAAGGGGGAATACGGATACGGCGTCTACAAGAACGTCGTCAACAGCATAGAGTTCGAGAGGATGCTCAGCGCCACGGGACCGTACTTCGGCACAGTCATGCGTCCCTCGGACGGCGACATCCCGGAGAAGATAGCTTTCATACAATGTGTCGGCTCCAGAGACGAGCAGGTGGGAAACGAGTACTGCTCAGGCGTCTGCTGCATGTACTCGATCAAGGAGGCCATAATAGCCAAGGAGCATGGAGGGAATATCAAACCCAAGATATTCTTCATGGACATGAGGGCGTTTGGCAAGGAATTCGATGAGTACTACAACAGAGCGCAGAACGAGTACGGCATCGAGTTCGTGCGCTCGAGAGTCGCATCCGTATTCGAAGACCCCGAAACGAAGAATCTGATCGTGAAATACGTCGAGAAGGGGGAGCCGAAGGAAGAGGAGTTCGGCCTCGTGATCCTTGCCGTAGGCCTCAGGCCACCGGCGGATGCCGAGGCTCTCAGCAAGGTCATTGGATTCGAGCTGAACTCAGACGGGTTCTGCAAGACGACGACGCTAGAACCGGTCAGTTCCTCGAAGGCAGGCGTCTTCGTCAGCGGCGCATTCTCATCGCCCAAGGACATCCCGATGACCGTTGCCGAGGCGAGCGGAGCCGCTGCGAAGGCGGCCACGGAGATAGCGTCTGCGAGGGACAGCCTCGTCACCAAGAAGGAATACCCAGCGGAGCTGGACATAACAGATCAGGAACCGAGGATAGGCGTGTTCGTATGTCATTGCGGCATAAACATCGGAGGCGTCGTCAAGGTGCCCTCCGTAACGGAGTATGCCCGGACCCTGCCGAACGTCGCGTACGCTGAAGAGAACCTGTACACGTGCTCCCAGGACACTCAGGAGAAGATCAAGGAGATGATCAAGGAGCACGACCTCAACCGGGTCGTGGTAGCGAGCTGCACTCCACGGACGCATGAGCCGCTGTTCCAGAACACGATAAAGGAGGCGGGTCTGAACTCGTACCTGTTCGAGATGGCGAACATACGCGACCAGTGCTCGTGGATTCACATGCACGAGGCCGAGTCGGCTACGAAGAAGGCGAAGGACCTCGTTCGGATGGCCGTTGCGAAGGCCCGGTTGCTCGAGCCGCTGGAGAACCTGACCATCGACGTCAACCAGCAGGCGCTGGTGATAGGTGGAGGCGCCACGGGGATGGCTGCCGCCCTTGAGCTGGCGAAGCAGGGAGTAAAGGTCCACCTGGTCGAGAAGGAGAAGGAGCTCGGAGGCAACATGCGCAAGCTACACTATCTGCCGTCCGGAGAGGACCCGACGGAGCACGCTGAGGCGATGGCCAGGGAGGTCACCTCCAACGGCAACATCACCGTGCACACGGGAACCGGCATCAAGATGATCGAAGGATACGTGGGCAACTTCAAGACAGCGCTGGAGAGCGGAGAGGAGATAGAGCATGGCGCTGTGATACTGGCGGTGGGAGGACAGGAGTACAAGCCGAAGGGAGAGTACCTTTATGGCGAGAACCCCAACGTCCTCACTCTCCTCGAGTTCAAGGAGAAGCTGAAGAAAGGTGAGGCAAAGGGTGATTCGTATGTGTTCATCCAGTGCGTCGGCTCGCGTGAGGAAGGCCACCCGAACTGTTCGCGCGTATGCTGCACGGGCACGATGACCGCGGCGATAAAGATTAAGGAGAAGAACCCCGACGCCGAGGTGTACGTCCTCTACAGGGACATACGGACATACGGCTTCAGAGAGGCCTACTACAAGGACGCCGCCGAGAAGGGCGTCACGTTCATCAGGTTCGAGGACGACGTCAAACCGAAGGTCGAGGACAAGGGAGGCAAGCTGCAGGTGACCGTCACGGACGAGGACACTGACAAGGAGGTTGTGCTGACATCTGACTACCTGGTACTCGCATCGGGAACACGACCATACCCAGAGTCGGAGGCGCTCGCGCCGATGCTCAAGGTCCCGATGACCAAGGAGGGCTTCTTCCTGGAGGCGCATATGAAGCTGAGGCCAGTAGATTTCGCAACTGAGGGAGTGTATCTAGCAGGCCTGTCGCACGGCCCCAAGTTCCTCGATGAGAGCATCGGACAGGGGTTGGCTGCAGTCGCGCGCGCGATGACGATCCTGTCGAAGAAGACGCTCGAAGCGGAAGGCATCGTGGCAAGTGTGGACGAGACGCTTTGCGACGGATGCGGCATATGCGTCCCGACGTGCGAGTACAAGGCGCTCGAAATCATCGCCGACAAGAAGGATGAGACGAAGAAGACTCTGGACCTCAACATCGGCCTGTGTAAGGGCTGCGGCGCGTGCGTTGGCTCATGCCCATCGGGCGCGCTCACGCAGAAAGGATTCAGGGATGAGCAGATCGTCGCCATGATCGATGCAGCGCTTGAGGATGATGCGGAGAAGCAGGAGGTGAGGCAATGAGCAGCGCAACGCCCAACGCCGGTGGTCAGCCCAAGGCGGAGGAAGAGGATTTCGAGCCGAAGATAATCGTGTTCTGCTGCAACTGGTGTTCATACGCTGGCGCTGACCTCGCAGGGGTCAGCAGGCTGCAGATGCCCCCGTACTTCAGGGTGATAAGGGTCATGTGCTCTGCTAGAGTCGACCCTGAGTTCGTCCTGAGGGCGATTCAGAAGGGGGCAGATGGAGTCCTCGTCGCAGGATGTCATCCAGCGGACTGCCACTACATCGGAGGTAACTACAGGACGCGGAGGAGAGTTGCGCTCCTTCAGATGCTGCTCCAGCAGTTCGGCTATGACCCTGGCAGGCTTAAACTGGAATGGATATCCGCTGGTGAGGGAGAGAAATTCCAGAAGACCATTGTCGAGTTCACGAACACGATCAACGAGCTAGGGCCGTCTCCGATGGGTGGTGACTGAACATGACACCGAGGGACGGTAGGATCAGGGCGGCGCTGAGGACGCTCGAGGGTGAGCGCATAAGGTGGCTCCTTGGTAAGAAAGAGATGCTTACGACGGGTGAGAACGTGTTCGGCGAGACAATCACTGACGCGAGATACAGCTTCATACTCCAGAAGGCGGCCGCTGTGGAACTGGAGCGGAACTTGCTGCTTCTTCAGATGGAGCAGCAGTCCAAGACCGTGCATGAACTGCACGACGCCACAGGCATACCGAAGCCAGAGATCGTCCATCACATCATCGCCCTCAAGAGATGGAGGATGGTCGAGCAGGTCGGCACGACGGGGCAGTCGCCGCAGTACAAGGCTGTTCCCAAAAGCATATCCTCGGATGAGGAGGTGAGCTGAGATGGCAGACAAGATTAAGATTGCGCAGTACTGGGGCGCTGGATGCGGAGGATGCGACGTCGCCCTGCTGGACATAGACGCGAAGATACTGGATGTACACGCCATTGCCGAGGTGGTCTTCTGGCCAATCGGGTTCGACGGCAAGCTCTCCGAGATAGAGGCGATGCCTGACAAGTCGATCACGGTGTCGTTCTACAACGGCGCGATAAGGAACAGCGAGAACGAGCATGTCGCGAAGGTGCTTCGAGAGAAGTCTGCGGTCATGATAGCATTCGGATCTTGCGCATGTTTCGGCGGAACGCCAGGCTTGGCGAACGTGACGAACAGGGAGGAGATCTTCCAGACTGTGTACAAGGACACCGTTTCCACTGACAACCCTGACTTCGTGACGCCACAAACGCATTGCACGGTTCCAGAGGGCGAGGTTGACCTCCCTGTGTTCTATGAAAGCGTCAAGACGCTCGACGAGGTCGTGGATGTTGACTACTTCATGCCTGGATGCCCACCAACGGTGAACCTCATCGCTTTGGCGGTCGACGCGGTGGCAAAGCATGTTACGGAAGGCGCGGACCTGCCTCCGAAGGGCACCATCATCGCCTCGGACAAGACGCTTTGCGACGAATGTGACCGCGAACGCGTCGAGAAGGATAGGCGAATCGAGAGGATCTACCAGTCGTACGAGATCAAGGCGGATCCGAAGAAGTGCCTTCTCGACCAGGGAATCATCTGCATAGGCCCCGCGACGAGAGCTGGCTGCGGATCCATGTGTCCGAAAGCCAACATGCCCTGCAGGGGATGCATGGGCCCGACGAAGGCCGTCATGGACCACGGTGGAAGCATGCTGAGCGCACTGTCGTCGCTCCTGAATATCACAGATTCGGAGTCAAAGTTAAGTGAGGAGCAGATAATGGAACTAATGATGCAGGTGAAGGATCCGCTCGGAACCTTCTATGCCTTCACGCTCCCGAAGTCGCTGCTCAAGAGGACTGTGACCGAGAAGCGCAAGAAGAAGGGGTGATGCACATGCCAGGACCAATAATCAACGACACAACGACGAAGACTACGGAGAAGAAGCTGACGATTGACCCAATCACGAGGCTCGAGGGACACGGCAAGATAGAGATATTCCTGAACGACCAGGGCAACGTGGCGAATGCATATCTCCAGGTCCCCGAACTCAGAGGATTCGAACGCTTCTGCATCGGCAGGCATGTGCAAGAACTACCCGTGCTGACCAACAGGTTGTGTGGCGTTTGTCCTGCGGCGCATCACATCGCGTCGACGAAGGCTCTCGACGCGGTGTTCAACGCAGAACCCACTGAGACTGCGAAGAAGCTCAGGGAGCTGTTCTACATGGGACAGTATACCCACAGCCACATAGCACACTTCTACGCCCTAGCTGCGCCTGACTTCGTGCTCGGACCGTCCGCACCGGCCAACAAAAGGAACGTCCTAGGTGTAGTCGACGCCGTGGGTGTAGAGATCGGCGGAGAGGTCATCAAGCACAGGTCGTACGGTCAGAAGGTTCAGGAGATCGTCGGCGGAAGGGCGACTCATCCGTGCTTCGGTCTTCCAGGCGGAGTGTCCAAGCAGATAAGCGAGGAAGAGCGCGCCCAGATGGAAGAGATGGCGAAGTCCTGCGTCGAGTTCGGGAAGTTCACCGTGAAGCTCTTTCACGATGTCGTGCTGGCCAATCAGGATTACATGAACCTTGTCCTGAACCAGGACGCATACTATCTCGAATCGTACTACATGGGCATGGTTGACAAGAACAACAAGTCGAACTTCTACGACGGTGACATCCGCGTGGTGGACCAGACTGGCAAGGAGGTAGTGAAGTTCAAGCCGAGCGAGTATCTCGATGTCATCGCAGAACACGTCGAGCCTTGGACTTACATGAAGATGCCGTTCCTGAAGCAGGTGGGATGGAAAGGCTTCTCCGTCGGCCCGTCAAGTGGAATCTACAGAGTCGGACCGCTCGGCAGAATCAACGTTTGCGAGGGTTACACGACACCGCTTGCTCAAGCCGAATACGCGGCACTGGCGAAGACGGTAAAAGACCTGGGAGTGACAGGACCAGTCCATCACACACTCGCGTACCACTGGGCGAGGGTGGTCGAGCTGCAGTACGCCACAGAGAGGATGCTCGAGCTGGCGAGCGACAAGAGCATTACGAGCGACGATACCCGTGGCGAAGTCAACGAACCCACAGAAGGCGTCGGCATATGCGAGGCACCGAGGGGGACTCTGATACACCACTATGCCTCAGATAAGGAAGGGCTGTGCACGATGATTAACATGATCGTGGCTACGACGAACAACTACGCTGCCATCAATACCAGTATCACCCAGGCGGCGAAGGCGCTGATCAGGAATTGGGAGATCTCCCCCGGCCTGCTGAACAAGGTCGAGATGGCGTTCCGATGCTACGACCCGTGCAACTCATGCGGGACTCATGCGCTCAACGGTTCGCCCGCGCTGGAGATAGCGGTGCGGCGCGCAGACGGGTCCACACTCGAGAGGCAGAGAAACTTCTGATGTTTTCGAACGCGAGGGGAAACCCCCCTCGACAACATGTTTTTTAAGTTCAACCAGGATGAGAGGACCGACTCCATGACTCAAACCGAGGATCCGAACGCAAAGAAGACTCTTGTGGTAGGTGTCGGCAACCCCATACTCTCGGATGATGGCGTGGGGATTCACATCGCGAGGAGACTCAGGGAGATGGGAATCTCCGGCATCGATGTCGAGGAGCTGCCAGCGAGCGGGCTGGAACTGCTGGACATGGTCCTCGACTACGACCGCGTAGTCATCATAGATGCCATAAGGACTGAGGGAGGCACCCCGGGACAGTTCTACATCCTGGAGGAGAGCGATTTCGAGAGGACCGTTCACGGCGCCTCACCGCACGGGATTAACATAGCCACGGCTTTGGCCCTCGGGAGACAGCTGGTAAACGACAGGATGCCGACCGATACGCAGTTCATCGCGATCGAGGTGGCAGACATAGTCAATGTCAGCGAGAGCATGACACCTGCAGTGGCAGCGGCGGTCCAATTGGTCGTTGACAAGGTCGTGGCCGAACTGAGCAAGCCATAAGCGGCCCATGGACGATGGGTCAGCATATTCTTGGAACCGGGTCGCCAACGGGGGGCTCGATGATGCGCTTTCCTCCCGTATGAGTCTCGAGCATAACCCCGTCGAAATCTGCTGATGCAGCACCGACAATGCACGCGCCTCGTCCCTCTGGCGTGGCCTTGACTGCCCTGAGAACCTCCTCAGCAGCCTCGGGGACGACCGCAATGACGACCTTGCCCTCGTTGCCTATCTCCAGCGGGTCGATCCCCAGCATCTCGCAGGCGGAGAGCACGCCTTCATCCAAGGGAAGGTCCTCCTCCCTGACAGATATCCCCACCGATGATTTATCAGCCCATTCGTTGAGCAGATTGGCAACGCCTCCTCTCGTGGGATCCTTCATGGCAACGACACCTCCCACTCTCAAGGCTGCCTCGATCAGCTTGTTGAGAGGGGCAGCGTCGGTCTTCACGGTCGTCTCGAACCCGTATCCTTCACGAAAAGACAGGAGGGCGACGCCATGGTTGCCTATCGGTCCTGACACGATCAGCATATCCCCTTCGAAGATGGCAGAGTCGTTCGGCCAGTTCCAAGCGTACTCCCGCGACGCACGCACGCGTTCGAGATTCCCGTCGAGATATTCGGAGCGCTTGCCGATGCCGCTGGTATTGATGAAGAGGCGGTCCGCGGCCCCCTTCTCTACCACTTTGGTATCGCCGGTAACTATCCTCACATCTGCTCTTCGGGCCGTGTCACTCATGCTTCGCATGATTGTGTGGAGTTCGTCGGACGAGAACCCTTCCTCGATAATCATCCCACATGACAGAGCCAACGGTCTGGCGCCCATCACAGATACATCGTTGACCGTGCCCGCGACGGAAAGGAGGCCTATGTCCCCTCCCGGGAAGAAGAGTGGTTTGACGGTGTAAGAATCCGTCGTGAACACGATCCCTTCGATCACGGCAGCGTCATCCAAGGCTGAGAGGGGTATCTCACCGCTATCGTGCTCCAGCTCTTTGAGTATGAACTCCTTGATGAACTCCAACATCCCCTCTCCGCCCGCTCCTTGGGCCATTGTGATCTTCGACATCGTATTGTCTCGCAAGTGCTCGAAAATGCTAGGTGGCTATAACCTTTTTGGCAGACCGGCGTGCCGCAACGGTGGCTGTCCGAAAAGTTTGATGACCAACCTGCGTCTACCCCTATCTAATGATTACGGGCGCGGTTCTCGCAGGAGGGACTAGTAGCCGATTCGGCAGCGAGAAAGCGATAGCGCCGTTCCGGTCGGAGCATATGATATCACACGTTATAAGAGTGCTCCTTCGAGTGACTGATGAGCTAGTCGTTGCGGTTGCGCCCGGGCGAGGGACATTCTACCGCGACCTTCTGGGCGAGGACATCACCGTCGTAGAGGACGTCGAGTCGGGCATCGGGCCGATACAGGGACTTGTAACCGCGCTAGGGGCGGCGGGTGGTGACTACGTGTTGGTCAGTCCATGCGACACACCCTTGTTGCGGGAAGAGTTATGCGAGATGACGATACGCTACGCTGATGGCAGAGACGGAGCGGTCCCCGTTGTCGGCGGGTTCCTTGAGCCTCTTCACGCATGCTACAGCAGGCTCACATGTCTGGAAGCTTTCACAGAGTCGATGGCTGAAGGTATGAGAAAGCCAAAGGACGCCTATCGCCTGCTCAACCTGGCGACCATCGATGAAGCGGATTTGAGGAGTGTCGATCATGACCTCGTCAGTTTCGTGAATGTAAACTCGGAAGATGATCTCGCCGCCGCGATTCGACGCAGCGATTCTTCGGCAGTCAACCGCCTTGACGACTCTTCCTCTTCTCGATGATTGCGCCGACCTTCTCCTTCGCCGCTGACATCTGCATGCTTTCGACGAAGTGATCCACTGAAGTATGACTCAGGTAGTAGGCGCCAGCGGAGGCAACGAGCAGACCACCAATCGTGTCGAACAACAGGTCCCTCATCGTATCATCAAGGGAGTACTGAAGATGGCTGCCCGTCGCCAAATCGACAATGAACTCCATGAGCTCCCAAATCACGCCTACCGCCATCGTGAGCATGACGATGAACAACGCCAGGAACGCCCTTGGGAGATAGATGGTCTCGGCGTACTTGTCTATCGTGACGACCACTATGAAACCGAGCGCCGCGATGAGCGACGCGGACATCGCATGCGTCAAATGGTCCCAGCCAGGTAGGTTGTCATAGAATCCGGAGAAGCTGCCTACAATATGGGTGAACAGCGCGAGCACGATCAGGAAGTTGAGTTCCACTGGTAGAACTATCTTCAGATCCCTCCGCACAAGGCTGGGCAATTCGCTCATTGCCAGGACAACTATCGCTGCGGGAACGTACGTGAACTCACGGGTGACAATACCGGACAGGGCGAGGCCGACCATGCCTGCCTGCATCGCTCTTGAGGCTAGCCTCAGTCGTTCCTTCAGTCGACCACCTCCCATGCTGTTGAAATCCCGAGCAGGCGCTGTCGCCTCTCGGACATCGCCTTCGTGTACGCCGCGTAGACAAAACCCATGATTATGCCGCCGATGAGCACCCATAGAATCTGCCTCATCACGCTGTCGTTCGACAACAGGTTGGTCGAGCCAAACAACTCGTCACTGATGTACTCTCCCAGCATCCAGAACCCCGAGGCGGAGAGTGTGAACATCACCACGAAGAACAGGGAGAACGGACGATTCATGCGAACGCTCGTGTACATATCTAGCTCGACCGTCAACAGGAACCCTATGGTCGAGAGAGAGAATGCAAAGGCCAACGATGTCAGATCGTCCCACCATGCAAACTGCTCGGCCATCGTCTGCGAGCCACCAGATATGTGAAGGAGCATCGGCAACGACAACAGGATGGTTATCTCCCACGGAATCGCCTTGAACGGGTCGAGCAGCGACACAATCGGGAGAACGTACAACGACAGCGCCGTTATGCCGAAGACTACCCACAGCACATCGAGATTCAGCATGGCGTACACCGTAGAGAAGAACAGGACCAGGCTTGAGATCCACGACGCCTGCGCCTCAATCACGCGCTGACGAGACCTCCCGAGCGGCTTGTCAACTGCAGATTGCACGCTCATCGTATGCCATCAGCCCCCGCTTAAAAGAAGCGGTCTCCACTAATAACGGTTGCCTCTAATGACTCTCTGCTTTCGCACGGTAGCTATTGACTGGCACGTGGATTTCGAACCTTGCACCCTTTCCATGCTCACCGACCTCCCTTATCGTCATTTGACAGGTCTTGAGGAGCTCTCTGACCAAGTAGAGGCCGAGGCCCGTGCCCTTACCGACCCCTGCGTCGAAAATCGTTTCCTTCTCCTGTGGAGGCACCCCCACGCCATCATCCGAGTAGACGATTCTGAGGCCATCATCCTGCTCTTCAGCCTCAACCGTGATCTGCCTGGAATGCTGGCCGTGCTTGATTGTGTTCGTGAACAGGTTCTGGAACACCTTGCTGAACATTGGATCGGCGAGAATCTCAAAGTCATGAACACTACACTCAACCTCGAGGTTACCAGCGCTAATAGCCGATTGGGCTTCTGAACACGCATTGCGAAGATCGATCCATTCCAACGGGGCCGTCCCTATCCGTTCGTATTCGGCTGCGAACTCCATCTGAGATTGGAGAGCGTCGACGGCTGTTTGCATGTTCGATGCCAGCTTTGCCATTTCCGCGAATTCCTTTTGCTCCGTTGCCAACGCCAACCATCCTTGGAGAATCATGAGCTGGTTTAGGGTATCATGTCTGGTGAGGTTTCCGAGTAACCTGAGCTTCTCGTTGGCCGTTCTCAACGCTGATTCGACCCGGCGCATGTCAGTGACATCAATCGACATGCCACCTAGCAACTTCGAATGGGAAGCGATGTCCGTCATCGGGAATTTAATTGTGAGATATTCGTGGACGCCATCCTCTTGGGGAACGACCTCAATCAGACTCAGGCCCTTGCATTCATTAAGTACGCGCGAATCATCCCCCTGAGAGCGGCGGGCGGCTTCCCCTGGCCAGATGTCCATGTCCGTGCGTCCGATAATCTTGTCTTCACCCGTTCTGAAGAATTCTGTGAAACGACGATTGACGAATGTGTATTGCCCTTCAGCATCCTTTATGAAGGCGAAGAAGGGGCAGTTGTCCATGAACAGCTTAAACTGCTCCTCCATCCCTCTGATGGATGCAACATCGCGCTCGTGAACGACCGCCATCGCGTATATGTGGGCGAGTTGGGAGATGACCTCGATGTCGCCTGTCGAGTATCCCTGTGGGGAATTGGCCAGTGATATCTGCCCGACGAGTCTATCCCCGATTATGACTGGAACTGATAGAAAGCTCTCGAGTTCGATATGACCCTCGGGCAGGCCGACGGAC
>JBFEPA010000003.1:0-26306 GCA_041550275.1 Thermoplasmata archaeon
GACGGAGCTGATCGTCGCGGACCGCGGAGGGTTCATCTACGAGCCGCGGGTGGGCATATTCGACCGCGTGCTCGAGGTGGACTTCACCTCGCTGTATCCCAACATAATGACGCGCTTCAACATCTCCCCGGAAACCATCATGTGCGGCTGCTGCGAAGCGCCCGCACGCACCGTGCCAGTCCTGGGCTACCGCATATGCGACAAACATGTGGGGCTCATACCGCGCGTGCTCAAACCGGTGATAGAGCGGAGGACCAGGCTGAAGAGGATGGTGAGGGATGGCGTCGGCGATGTCGCTCTGTATAAGAAGCGATCAGACATACTCAAATGGCTTCTCGTGACCTGCTTCGGATACACGGGCTACAGGAACGCCAGGTTCGGCAGGATAGAATGTCACGAGGCAATCAACGCGTATGGCAGGGAGATAATGCTGCAGGCGTCGGAGATAGCGGAGGCGCACGGCTACGAGATACTCCATGGGATAATAGACTCCCTCTGGCTGAAGGGCGACGGCGACCCTGAGAGGTTCTGCGAGCACGTCTCCGGCCACATAGGCATACCGCTCGACGCGGAGGGGATATACCGATGGATCGTCTTCCTGCCGTCCAGGGCCAGCGGCGTCGGCGTGTTGAACAGGTACTACGGTGCCTTCGAGAACGGCGGGCTCAAGCTGCGTGGGATAGAAGCGCGGAGGAGCGACTCGTCAGAGCTCGTGAAGGACATGCAGTCGGAGATGCTCGCCCTACTTGCGCAGGCGGCAGATGCAAAGGAGTTCCGTGAAACCATACCAGCGGCGTTGGAAGTGTTGTCCGAGTACGTCGAGGCGGTGAGGTCGCAGACAGTGCCACTGCACAAGCTGCTGCTGAGGAGGAGGATATCGAAGGGCATCGATGACTACGAGCAGTTCAACGACGGCCTCGCAGCGCTCATGCAGCTGAAACGTGAAGGGGCGACGCTGTACCCCGGAGAGACGGTTAGATACATCGTGACCGATGCGGGCAGCAGGAACGACCGCGCCCGCGTTAGGGTCGAACCACTGATATCCGGCGATGAGGAGTACGACGACGAGGCGTACGTCGACCTCCTCGTACGCGCGACAGAAACCCTTCTCCTGCCGTTCGGTTACACCCGCGAGAAACTGCGACAAAAGCTCGCGATAAAACGCCGCTAATTCTTATCAATTTTGGTAATGTCCTCTAAAGGGAGTCAGTAATGAAAAAAACTAAATAGTATGCAGACAAAACAGGTTACAAGTCGGGGGTAGGGATTAGGCCTTGTTCGTACACGGATTCGCGACGCCTGCAACCGCCGTTTTTCCAGCTGCAGCGGCGCCCTTCCCCATGACGTTAGTATTCGACGAAAGCACCTTCGCCGACGAGGAGATCAAGATAACGGTAGAGGGGTGTCCGCCTTTATGCAGGCGGTCCGAACGAGTTGGGTGCGAAGCGTTACCCCTGTCCGATGAGGACGGGTGACGGGCTTCCCACGGCCTCATGAGGACCCCTGCGATTTTAACGGGGGGAGAAGGGCGGGCACCCCTCTCTACCTAAACTACATTCTGCAACAGAAGCGCGCGTTCCGTATCGATCATCGTTCAATGAACCAGGAATGTGACGCATATCGGCAGCAGCAGACAGCCCATCAGGTTTATCCTCCGAAGGCCGCAGAGCGGAGGCATCAGGCCCAGCATCGTGGCCGTCAACAGCAGCAAGCCGCCTCTGGCGCCGGTGAGACAGAGCACAAGCGACACGACGAACACCATCGATATGATGGCAGACCTGCGTGAACACAGCGCTCCCTGGAGACGCATCAGTAGCGCTCCTGGCAGATGATGAATCACCGCATGTGACAACATGGTGGCAACAAGCATTGAAAGGAGAATGGCACAGATGGGGCTCAGGGACCACACGCCGCGTATCTCGAGGGCGGGGCCATCCATGAAGAGAACCGCCGCCTGCATTATGCCGCTCCTTGCCCTGGCTATCAGGAAGAGCGCGCCGACGGAGAGGACCGCACCGCAGGACGATATGGCGGAGTAGAGCCAGATGAACCGCACGGCCTCCTCTCGCTTGCCGTCCTCAGCGGCTGCATCCTTCATGGCGCAGGCGCAAAGCGTCGCTGACGAGCCTGACGTGACGCCGGGTATCCAACCTACGAGCACGCCGCCAAGAGTGGATACCAGGAGATCCTTCGCGCCTATCCCTGGGCGAAGATCCTCATCGTCAGTAGTGATGATACGGTCTGATGGCGCCTCTCCCTTCCGATGCGAATCCAGGCTGAGCAACAAAGTCGGTATGCCGAACAGGCCTGCGAACAGCGGCAACAGTAGCGACGCCCTTGGCACGAAGGATCCGCGCATCCACGGAAGATCGGGGATGCCAGATGAGAAGTAGTTGGTGTCGAGGACTATGTAGCCGACCAGGCCGGCCACGAGGAACAGTGCAGAGGCGCGGGCGACCCGCTCTACCGCATCGCGCCTGCCAAATCCTTCCGAGGCGACGAGCACTACAGACAGGGCGCCCACGATGAATCCCATCACGCCCTTCACAGCTGAGTATGCGTCAACCGGCGGCCCGAGAAGCGCGCAAACAGGGATCATGAACAGAAGGCCAGTCACCGCGCCCGCAAGCGACCCATCGGCTGACGATCTGACCGCGCTACGCCCAAGACCCTCCTTCGCCAGCCTATGCGCAGGGAGCAAGGAGACGTTGTCGGCCGAGGGTATTCCGAGGTACGTCGCAACGACTGCCTCCGAGAACATGTGACCCATCATAGCAGCAACGAGGAAGCAGACCACCAGAAGTGCGGTCTCGTCGCACCCAGACAGCATCCCGACGAAGCCGAACAGGCCGATGAAAGTGGCAGAGCCCGCAACGGCTATGGCGGCGAGGTTGTTCACGTGAAGCCCTGGGACGAGCCCGGTGCAGAACCCCGCAACGGCACCGATCGTCGATGACAACAGCACTGAGACGACGACCGCAACTGCTCCCATGAAACGGTCGAGCGCCCTCGCACAGTCTGCAGATTCAGGCTACAATCAGGCTCCGTCTAAGGAGAATCGCAGGTCACTTTTTTGGTTGAACTCTGACAAGCACGGTTCGGCCCGGTGCACTTTTGACATCTATCGGACGCGCTCAGACGACGACTACCTTGCCGTCGACCACTTCGACCTTCACGAGCGTCTTGACGGGGATGCCGAGCTTTCTCTCGATCTCCGCTTTCTTGTCTGTCTTCTCCACGACGACGATGATATCTGATATGTGTACCTGCATCTTCTTAAGCGCGTCAACGAGGGCCCACAGGGTTCCCCCTGTGCTGATGACGTCGTCTACTATGACAACCTTGTCTCCTGGCTTCAGGCTGTTGATGAAAAGCGTGGCCTTCGAGTATCCAGTAACCTGTGAGATGTTCACCTCGCCCGGGAGGCCGTACATCTTCTTTCTCACGACGCTGAACGGCTTGCCAGTCTTCAGCGACAAGGCGGTCGCCAATGGGATGCCGAGCGCCTCCACGGTGATGATCGTGTCGCAATCGAAGTTGCCGACCTCTGCCATGGCGTCGACCACCTCGGTCAGAACGCGCGGCTCCACCCGCGGTATGCCGTCCGTTATCGGGTGGATGATATACTCGTAGTCTCCACGGTCGACCACCATGGACTCCGCCAGCGACGCCTTGAGTGCTTCGAACACCATGTTATCCAAAAACGACTGACAGGTAATTGAACCTTCGGCTCGGACATCGGATGCTTCAACCATGTGACTACGAACTCAGAACTCGTCGGTCGTCTTGAGCGTTATCAGCGAGTGGATGTGGTACTTGTTGCCGATGTACCTCCTCGGGCTGAGGTATTCCAGTTCGACCAGGAACCCCATCCCGACGACCTCACCACCGAGCTCCTCGACCAGGTCCGCATTCGCCTTGATGGTCCCACCGGTCGCAAGGAGGTCGTCGACTAATAGAACCCTGTCACCGGGCTCGATGCCGTCATCCCTCACCTCGATCACGTCGGACTCGTATTCCTTGTCATAGCTGAGGCTGTGAACCTCCGGAGGCAGTTTGCCCTTCTTCCTTATGGGGACAAAACCCACGCCCAGCTCGTGAGCGACCGGGGCGCCGACTATGAATCCCCTTGCCTCGTTCGAGGCGACGACCTTGATGTCATCGTCTCTGAAATGGTCCGCCAACTCCATTATGCACTGGCCGAAAGCTGTCTTGTCCTTGAGCAGTGGAGTGATGTCCCAGAAGACCACGCCCTTGAACTCTGGAACCCGCTTGATCTTAGATTTCAAATCCATTCTACAATCACCCTGAGAACCGCAGCCGTCATGCTTGTCTTGCGACCCTGGAATCGCAGCCCATTTCCAGATGCCACACCATCCAAAGCGTTCCTCCGATTTCAATCTTCTGCCCCCAGCAGCCGACGCATGAGCCTCTTGGTTAACGGTGACGGGGTCTGAACGGGGACAAAGATATGAACCCCTATCATATTCCACGCGGTGGTGATGAAATGGCAAACACGCCGATGGGTACCAAGGCCTTAGCCGAGAACGTATTCTGGGTAGGAGCCAAGGACTTGAACAGGAGACTGTTTGATGGGCTCATATCGCTCCCGCACGGCACCAGCTACAACTCGTACCTGGTTGTCGGGTCGGAGAAGACAGCGCTGATCGATACTGTCAACCCTGGTTTCGAGAAGGAGCTTGTGGACAAGGTCTCGCAGCATACGGATATCGCGAAGCTGGATTATGTCGTGATGAACCACGCCGAGCCTGACCACGCGAACGCGTGCATGTACATGCTGTCGCTGGCCAAGGACGCGAAGCTCGTGACGAGCGCTAAGGGCAAAGCGGACGCGATGATGTACTTCGGCGTGCCTGAGGAGAGGATAATGGCAGTCGACGAGAGCTCGTCGATAGACCTTGGCGGCAAGACTCTGAAGTTCGTAGACGCGCCATGGCTTCACTGGCCCGAGACGATGTTTACATATCTGCCCGAGGACGGCATACTGTTCCCGTGCGACTTCTTCGGTTCGCACATAGCTTATGGTGAGTTCTATGCTGACGAGTTCGGCAACGGCCACACGCTCGAGCTGGCCAAGCTGTACTTCGCCGAGATCATGATGCCTTTCAGAAAGCCCTCGTTGAAGGCGCTCGAGAAGGTCAAGGCCCTCGATCCGAAGATCATCGCGCCGTCGCACGGCGTGTTCTACCGCGAGCCGAAGCTGATCATCGATGCGTACGCCGACTGGGCCGGCGAGAAGATGAAGAAGAAGGTGCTGATCGCCTACGTCTCCATGTGGGGCAGGACTGGCAGGATGGTCGATGTTCTGAAAGAATCGCTGATCCACAAGGGCATAGAGGTGCAGGCGTTCGACCTCACGGCGATGGGAATAGGCGAGGTGGCCAAGCAGCTCGTTGATTCGCCGGTCGTCGTTATCGCCGCCCCAACGGTGCTCGGTGGAGTGCACCCTGTCGCGGCGTACGCGGCGTTGCTCACCAAGACCCTGAGAGCGCCTACGAAGTACGCAGCCATACTGTCGTCGCACGGCTGGTCCGGGGGAGCGGTCAAGCAGCTGAGCGGCCTGCTCGAGGGCACCAAGATGGAGATGCTGGATGTAATCGACGTGAAGGGGCCCGCGAAGGACGAAGACATCCAGAGGGTGCTCAAGCTCGCCGATGCGATCGAGGCGAAGCTCGCGTAGCTCTCTTGAAGCGTTAAGCACGCGACGGACAGCAACTGTGATATCGCCTTCGACTCCCTACGTACACCGATGGCCTTTCCGCGAGAGGTCCTTAATCGCCTGAAATGGGGCGATGGCGAGAGCATCGACGATGCAACCATCTGGTATGTGCACCGAGGGGCACCAGGAGACATCCTCAGTGTGAAGGGTTCTGACATAAGAGCCCTCGGCAGAGGGTTCTTCGAGACTGACGACGCCTCGATACCTTACCATCGAGTCACCAGGATAGAGCATCGCGGAGAGGTCGTGTTCGACAAGGAAGCCGAAAGAGCGGCTGCCAAGAGCCGCTCCTGAGACAAACGTATATCTACCCTGTTCCCATCAGCGCGGCTTGATGGAACTCCTTTGGCTGCCGTTCTCTATCGCGACTATATTCTTCTACGGTGTCGGCCAGGTATTGGCCAAGGAGAGCAGGGCACGGATATCCGGTCCTGGGTACCTTATGCTATTCAGCATCAACGTGTTCGCGATATACGGCGCGTATTGGCTGCTGTTCCGCGAGCCTGCAACTCATGAAACCTACTCGTGGCTGAAGGCCTGCATCGCGGCAGCACTCTCCGCGGGGGCGTACATCTGTTACTTCGAGGCGATCAAGCACGGCAAGGTCAGCATCGTGGGGACTGTTTCAGGCGCTTACGCTCCCTGGACGGTCATCCTAGCCCTCTTGTTCCTTGGAGAGGCCATGACACTCGGTGAGGGAGTGGGCGTCATGCTCGTCGTCGCCGGCATGCTTGTCTTCACCTACCGTGGCGCCAACGGGAACAACGGCAAGACAGAATCTCTCGGGATACTGTTCGCCATGGGGGCCTTTCTTCTATGGGGCGCTTCGGCAGCCATGTCCAAGCATGTGATGACCGACATCGGACAGACGGATTTCATCGGGGTGTTCGCGCTGGTCTGCCCCAGCATATGGGCTGTCTACTGGTTGACGACGGCAAAGGGCAAGTTCGAGATGCCGACGGTGGGGAACCGCGTGTTGGTTCTGTCGATGCTGTTCCTCACGTTCGGCGGCATCACGATGTACTTGGCGTTCGCGAACGGCAATGTGTCCATAGTATCGCCCATAACGAACATCTACCCGATGGTGACGATAGCCGTCGCCAAGTTCCGCCTCAGGGAGCAGTTAACCCTCAGACAGTACGCCGCGCTGGCAATGCTGCTCGCGGCCGTCCCGATGTTCTCCTTCTAGCCGCTCTTGTACTTCCCATCGGAGAAGACCATTCTGTCGAGTATCCGCTGCTCAGGCACGTCCTTGGAAGGTACCAAGTCCGCGACTATCTCAACATGGTCTCTCAACGGACTCGCTGCCACCTTCTTACCGAGGGTCTCCTGCAGCTGATAAATCCCTGCCGAGTTAGACATGGTCACGTGGATTTCGATCGATTTCGTGTCGCCCTTCTTGATGTCCACGGATTCTATTGACAGCGCTGAGATGGAATGGATGTCATGCTTCCCAAGGTCGAATGAGAGCCTCCCTCTGCCCTTGGTGATGTCCGCGCCGTCCGCTACGACCACTATCGCAGCCTCCATCGTCAAGGCGTTCTCCCCATGGTCATGGGCGTAGACCGCATGCAGTATCTGCGACAGCACCTCAGTCCTGCGAGTGATCTCTGGATATACCTCAGTGAGCAGTCGGTCCAGGAGCGACTTGGTGTACATCACGCTGAATATCTCATGCTCCTCGCGGTGTACGGCGTTCCCGATGTCGTGCAGCATGCAAGCGGCCATCACTATGACATAGGCGTCCTCCTCGGACAGGCTGAGCCCCGCGATAGAGTCCAGCTCGACCCCTCCGTCTTCCACCAGTATGTCGAGGATTCGTATGCCGTTCGCCGCGCATATCCTGGCGTGGATGGGGCCATGGTCGTTGTAGCCCAGCTTGCGCACTGCTATGAAGTTGGCCAGGTTGAACAGCGTCTTCACCTCTGCGTCCGTCTGCAGCAGGTGGAACAGCCTCAGCGCATTGGGGAACCGTGAGAGGCCGGACTCTATTGTCTTGACGGACCGCTCCTCCAGCGATGTATATGAAGTTGGCATGTTCAGGCCATACAGAAGGCCGTTCTCGAGCATCTTCTCTGTCATCTTAGGTCTCTCTCCTATCGTGCAGGATGGAGTAACCTACTATGTGACTGTTGCGCCTCCGCTGTCTATGCCGACGGAAGGTGCAGAGTCAGGGACAGACATGTTTCCGTCTGGCAACCTACTGTTGCCCTCCTCCCGATGGAGGGGAGAACCGCCATCCAGCCCGCCTCAACACGGCTATCGCGACAACCATCGCGATGATTGCGACAGCTGCTCCACCAGCCGCCCACATGTATATCGATCCGGGTTTGTCCTCGTCTTCCTCCGTATCTTCGGTATCGTCCTCAGTGTCGTCTTCAGTATCGTCTTCAGTGTCATCCACGGCTTGTATTGCGACAACGAACGAGGTCTCCGCGGTCATGTTGTTGCCCGCATTGTCATAGACCATGAGTTCGATGGTGTAAGTGCCGTTGACCATATCGGTCAGTTGGAGTAATCCGCCCACATCGCACAGGATGTAATCACCGTCGTCAAGGCTGTATTCAACACGGTCCACTCCGCTGACCTCATCGGAGCACGACCAGGAGATGTTGACCGACTCGCTTTCGAAGAGCGTCTGGCCCTCATCGATGGAAATCTCTGGAGCCGTCATGTCAATCTTCACTGACAACGACCGTGGGTCCTCGTAGATACCATCTATGTCGATCGACCAGTAATGCAAGGTATGGACCCCGTCTGCATCGATCAAGAACGGAACTGTGTAGATCTGCCAGTCAGCACCATTCAGGCTGTACACAGTCCGATCGAGCGCACATCCATACAGAGTCACCGACAGGGTAACCTCGACGGACGAGGTATACCAGCCGTCATCTCCGTTCTCGCCAGACAAGGTGGCTTCGGTGACGGGTGGGTTGTGGTCGATAGGAACCAGGTCGAAGTAGAGCGGGTTGCCGGACCAGAAGTTGTCAACACTCCTGCCGGGATGGGCCGCCCAGTCGCCCCATCCGGTGAACGTGTCCGTCCTCCACGCGTACGTCTGATCTACATACGCTAGTATGATGTAGTGTGCGTCGCGGTAGAAGACCCTCTGGCATTCGTCCACATACTCCATCCGCAGCTCCTCGTCGAATTCCTGCACCTGGTCACGGAAGGCCTCCTCGTAAGAGTCGTTGGTGTAAAGGATGTCGTTCCATCCGTTATGGGCCTCTTCACTGAGGCAGAACAGCTGGTACATCGGGTCGACATCTCCGCTCCAGTACCATATCATCGTATCGTACGCGTAGCTGTATACGAGGTTTCCTAGAGCCGCCTCAGTCATTACAAAGATCTCCAATTCTATGCCAATGTCTGCCCACTCATCCTCCAGATACAGCGCTATCATCCTCTCCTCTGGATACTCCTGTCGTACGGCCATCTCGTAGGTGAGCTTCGTTCCCTCGAGCACGAGCCCTGCCTGCACCGCCCAGCTTTCGGTGGTCGCGACTCTATACGGTGTGCTTTCCGGTGTGATCAGGTACCCGTTCTCCTCGAGGAGTTCAATCGCGGCCGTCTTGTTGTACTTGTACAGTTCGCCCTCAGTCGGCTCGTAGTGCCAATTCTCGTTGACCGGCGGTATCAGCGTGGTGCCCACCTCGCCGAATCCAAGATAGTGATTGTCGATGATGTACTCCTTGTCAGTGGCCATCGCCATGGCCTGTCTTATGACCGGGTCCAGTCTCGACGGGTTAGGCCCTGCGTTGTTCTGGTTTATCCCTATCTCCGTCCAGTACTGCGTGCACTTCGGGCTGTCATGCGCCACGACATTCTCGAGATCGCCGGTCAATATCTTGTTCTTCATCGTCCTGTACTCGGCCGGCGGGAACTGGGCGACATCGAGATCGCCGTTCTCCAGCGCCACTGCCATCGCGGTCGAGTCGTCGAAGAAGTGCATCTCCAGTTTATCGAACCACACGTACTCTCCCCTGTCTGGACCCCAGAAGTAATCTGGGTTCCTGACGAGAGTGATCATATCTCCATCGAGGAACTCATCATATATGTCGGGCGTAGCCATGAACGGGCCCGTGCCCACGATCGGCGGGTCGGAACCCTCGAAGTATCCCTCCCAGGTGAAGCTGACGTAGGTCGGTGTCTTGTCGCTCAGCATGTGCTCAGGTAGTATTGGGATGCATAACATCCGAGCGTAGGCCGCGGACATTGGGTCGTCGGTGAATCTGTCGAAGTAATGCACACGGACGGTGTATTCATCGACCTTCTCGGCGTAGTCCATGAAGAACGCATAGGGCTGGTATGCCCACATCGTCTCGTAGTTCTGACAGTTGAGGTTGAATGTGTATACGACATCGTCGGCCGTGAATGGCTCTCCGTCGTGCCATGTCGCATTCGTAGTGAACTCCATCATCCATGCAGAACCATATGGTTCGTAGCTCTCGTCCACATACCAGTCCGTGCACAGGTTGCCCACAATTCCAAGATCCTCGTCGACACAGTGCGGTGCATCGTAAACGAGTCCGTAGAAGATATAGGACGCGTCGGTGAGACCCCTGTTAGGATTCAGGCTGTCGATCTTCTGCATGAACCCGATTCTGAGAACCGTTTCTTCCTCGCTGGGAGCTGCCCCTGACAAGGCCAAGCTAGGAGCACCCATCACAACTGCAATCGCAATAACGGCAGCCCAAAGCGGCCATCTTCTGCACGCATTCCGCAAATGGTTGAGACTCATATCATATCCCCCTTTCGGTCTACGCGTGATTCCGAAACCCACGTGATAGATTGCACGCACTATCACTATATATGTATGACTATGAATGGCCAGCTAGTCCATGCTGGCCCATCTCAACTTGGAGGCGGATGCTAATCGGTCGTAAGCACCAAGGGATGGATGGCTTAGCCGCGGGAAGAAGCCCAAAGGTGGTTCAATCAAGCTTTTGTACGGACAGCCCCTTAGCTCTGCCCTGATGAAGTACATCTCCGAGCTGAAGGCGGCGCTTGGCGACGAGAAGGTGCTGACCGACCCAGCCGAACTATACGTCTACGGAGCGGACTGGAGCCCGCGGACTTCGGATGAGATACGTCCTCCGGACGTCGTTGTCCAGCCGCGAACGACACGGGATGTCCAGAGGGCTGTCAAGGTCGCCTACGCACACGAAGTGCCCGTGACCGCTGGCGGAGGGCTCACTGGAATGCTCGGAGGTGCCGTGCCGCTGTACGGAGGCATCTACATCGACACAACCACGATGAACGCAATCATCGAGGTGGACCCGAAGAACCAGACTGTCAGGGCGCAAGCCGGGGCAACGCTGCAGGAGGTGAACGACGCGGTCAACCCCTACGGCCTGTGGCTGCCACACCAGCCGGAGTCAAAATGGGTGAGCACCGTCGGTGCCGCCATCGCTTGCGACAACGACTCGACCTTCGGCGTCAGGTACGGTAAGATCCTGAACTGCCTGCTCAGCGCGCAGCTGGTCACTGGGACCGGGGACGTGCTGGAGCTCGGCCACCGCAAGGCCCATTTCACATCTTCGGGGTACAAACTGAAGGACCTACTCGCAGGAAGTGAGGGCACACTCGGAGTGGTTACCGAGGCGACGCTCAAGCTCGAACCCATACCTGAGACCAGGCTGGTAGAGATGCTCGTGTTCCGTAGGATGGGCAGCGCGGTAGACTACCTTAGCCGGCTCCTGAAAGCGGGCATATGCATCGAGGCAGCTCACATCAACTGCAAGAGGCGGCTGAAGTTCTACACTCACGCCTACAATATGAGACACGGAAGCGACCCTGAGATACCAACTTGGGCGGAGGCGCTGCTCGCGATAGCGTTCGCAGGCGACACCCAGATCATATCTGCCCAGAGGGACTACGCTCTGGAACTGGCGGGGGAGTTCGAGGCCGAGACCGTGAAGGAAAGGGAAATCATCGACAGCTGGTGGGCATCGAAGTACACCCTGGAGTTCGAACCATTCAAGCAGAAGTGGCCCGATTCGCAGACGACGAAGAAGTTCGGTGCGGCAGACCCGGGTGTGCCCGTTGGCAGACTCGAGGAATTCTACCACAAGTTTGTGGAGTCTGCAGAGAAGCACAGACTGGAGATCATCGGCATGAACGCATATCTCGAGCACCCGAACAGCATCGGCTTCTCCTTGTCGTGCGCTGTGTTCGTCGATTACAGAGACGCTGACGAGGTGGCGCGCTTCAGGTTGTTCCACAATGAGCTAAGCAAGCTGGCGATAGCATTCGATGGCACCATGAGCACTTTCATGAGCGACACCGATCAGAAGGCTCCGTACCTCGAGCTTGAGCACGGGCAGTCGCTGAAGTACATGAAGGATGTCAAGAGGCTCTTCGACCCAAAGGGTATCATGAACCCCGGCAAGAAATTCCCGCGTGAGGAGGTATGACGACGGCCGACCTCAAGGAGTTCGAGGAGGAGCTCGAGACCTGCTTCGGCACATCGTGCGGCTTCTGCGAACGAGGATGCCCGGTCTATCAGGCGATGAAGGTGCGGACGCTGTCGATGAAAGGGAGGAACCGCACAATGCTCGGGCTGCTGAAAGGCAAGTTCGACATCACGCCGGCAGTCGTCCAGGCAGCGTTCGAGTGCACTCTCTGCGGCAACTGCGACAGATGGTGCTCGCTGAAGAACACCGAGCATACGAGGGCGTTCAGGGAGTACCTGCTCAAGCACGGGATAGAGCCGATGAAGGAACACTCGTCGTTGTTGGCAAGCATCAAGAACTACGGCAACCCGTGGTTCCAGCCTCGGAGCGCACGTGGAAAATGGCTGCGAGGGCTCGGCATGCCGAAGGCTGCTCCTGGGAAGCAGGAGGTGCTGTTCTTCGCGGGTTGCACGTCCGCCGTGATGAAACCTCTCGTGCCGTCGTTGGTCGCGAGCGCGAAACTGTTGAAGAGGGCGGGAGTGGACTTCGCCGTCATGGGTGTGGAGGAACCCTGCTGCGGCTCGACGCTTCTCAGGGTGGGACAGACGGACGCGTTCGAGAAGCTGGAGAAGGAGAACTTCGAGAAGTTCGAAGCCCTGGGCGTCAAGCGGATCGTGACTGCGTGCCCCGGCTGTTACACGACGCTTAAGAAATCTGCGGAGAGGCTCGGCAGCGAGATAGAGGTGATGCATATCACTCAGGAGATAGCCGAGCTGATTAAGAGCGGAGAGCTCGAGGTTAAGCGGTCGACCGAGAAGATGACCTATCACGACCCGTGCCACCTTGGCAGACTAGGCGGCATCTTTGACGAGCCGCGCGAGATTGTGAAGGCAGTGTCGAGCTTCGTCGAGATGCCGAACCACGGTTACGAGTCCAGATGCTGCGGTGCTGGCGCAGGCCTGCAGTCGGCGTTCCCTAAGCTATCACGAGAGTTGGCGGGGAAGAAGGTTGACGAGGCGAAGGGTACGGGCGCAACGAAGCTGGTGACCTGCTGCCCGTTCTGCGAGACTCAGCTGAGGACGGTCCCTGGGATAGAGGTCGTCGATCTGATGGAGCTATTGCTCGAGGCCACTGCAGAAGACCAGAAGGATGGCTCGAAAGGGCAGTGATAGGTCACTGCGTCTTGCGCTTCGCCTCACGCTCATGCGTCCTCAGAGCGTCCCGCGCCATCGTCCAAGCCACTAGGAATACTATCGCCACGGCTAGCGACAACGCTGCGGACCAGAGCACCTTGACCGGAGTAGATGCGTCGGTCACGCCAATGTATAGATAGAGAAGTCCGACACCTATGATCGCGAATGCCGCGCTGATCCTGATTGACACCTTCGATAGCTCAGAGACTGTTCCGATTTCGACCATTGTCTCCCCGTCGTCGAATATCGGGAACGCACATACTTAAGGGTTAGGCAGGATTCCCAAGTGCGTTGGTAGGCGTCTAACCTTTCAGCTCGTATGTAACGCGCTCCCGGTCCTTGCCCTTGCGCTCCTTCTTCGTTATCGTAAGACTACCGATCTCTCCGAGCGAGCGGACATGTGTCCCCGCACACGGGCAGATATCGAAATCACCGATGGTGACGACCCTGAGCTCGCGGACCGATTTAGGGAGCAGGTCGAGGTTCGCCCTCTGGGCGTCGACATCCCTCTCGAGCGTCTCTCTCGATATCGTCGATATGTCGACAGGCGTGGCCTTCGCGAATATGTCGTTGCACTTCGTCTGGACATCGGCCAGCATATCATCTGTGAATGTGACAGGGGCGAAGTCAATGCGTGAACGGTCGTGGTATATCTGGTTCCCGACGGTCCTCGCGCGATACAGGTCGTAGACGACGCCCGATATGATGTGCTGTGCGGTGTGCATCCTCATGTGAGCGTACCTGCGATCCCAATCGAGTGCGCCATGCACCTCTTCGGGGACGGCGTCCGGGTTCTGCACGAGATGGTGCTCTATCTGCCCCTTCTTTGTGACCTCCCTCACGTCCACGCGACCGCCTGACCACGAAAGCGTCCCCGTGTCCGATGGCTGCCCGCCACCAAGGGCGTAGAACGCGGTCCTGTCTAGAACAACATGGTCAAACCCGCGGGCGACAACGCGGGCGTCGAACTCACGGATGTAGTTGGACTCCGCGTCCTTCATGTACAATATCTCTGTCATAGTTCACACTCGTCCACTATGAATGAAAAACGAATAGGCGTGAAATGGTTTTATTCCTTCGGAGCGCCGCAGTTCGGACATGTGTGCATGAACATCGGGAACTGCACATTGCAGTTCTTGCACCTCAGCATCGGCGTCGTGTGCGGGTGGTACTGAGGCTGTGGCGGGTGTCCCTGCGGCGGTGCCTGGACAGGCGCTGGCGGAGCCTGGTGCGGCGGTCCCTGGTGTGGTATCTGAGCGACCACTGTGCCCGGGGCGTAGGGCATGTACCCGACCGGCGTGTGGGCGCTTATGGCGTCGCTGAGCTTGATGTACGTCAGTATCAACAGTATCGACGGCATTGCGAACGCGGCGAAGCCGAACATGATCCATACCATCGTGTCGTTCTTAGCGTCGTGGAACCTTCCCTGGTCGATCGCATCAATGACCGTCTTCTTGAGGAACACGGCGGACATGAAACAGACCACCATCGCAATGAGGCCTATCAATCCGATGAGGAGTTTCCAGACTCCTCCGTCACCAAAGGCATATAGTGTCAGCTCGACGATGGCTATAACGAACCAGCACAGCACCCACAGCAAGAACATCATCTCTGCCCACCAGGCGTATCTTCTGCCCTCAGCAACGTCCCTCGGAAGCCATGGTGGGGAGGATACTGGCGCGATTATCGAACTTATAGCACTGTTCATCTCGAATGCCTCCTCTAATCATCCCTTCTGCCGCTCATAGGCGACACGGTTAGAATCGTGGTGGGCATATATAGGGTTTTCCAAAAGAACGCGCGAGCCAGCAACGCAACGCGCATGGGCATACGCGCACGACGCGGCCGCTCAGTCCAATCCGGCCGACACGTCGTCTGCTCTGCTGATTGCCTCCAAGACCATGTCCGGTGTGACAGGAAACGGCATGTTGGACATCGTGTCCTTGGGATCGCACGCCTTCTCCGCAGCCGCTTGGAGAAACGACCTGTCGATGTTTCCGAGCTCGTCGGACCGTGTCGGCAGACCTATCCGTTTGCACCAGCGCACCACCCGCTCGAGCTCTTCCGACGAGCGCCCCTCGAGTATCATCTGCACTATCGTGCCGAATGCGACTATCTCCCCGTGCTTCTTGTTGACTCCGGGCACGATCGTGAGGCCGTTATGCACTGCGTGAGCAGCGGCACAGCCGCCTCCGCCGAAGCCGAAGCCGCTCATGAGTTTGATGGCCTCTATGATAGCCTCCAACGATTCCGACATGACCTTGGTTTCCGAGTCGCTCTTTGCCTGGACGCCGTTCGCCATCAGTGTCGAGAAGCACCTTAGGTTGACTTCGATGGCTGCTGTCGCCGCCAGCGAGGCGGAGCGATTCGCAAGCATTGTCTTCGCATAGGCAGGCTTCTCGAAACCGCAAGACAGCGCGTCCCCCATCCCCTGTACGAGGAACTCCACCGGGGCGAAACCGACGACCTCGGTGTCCACAAGTACCAATGCGGGCGCCCTCGCCAGATAGTAGTCCTCAACGAACGCGTGGTCTTCCGTGAATATGACGGCATCGGCCATCTGGTCGGCGTTCGTGGCACACTGTGTGGGAACCGTCACGACAGGCAGGCCCTGCTTGTCGGCCGCCGCCTTCGCGGTGTCGACCGCCTTGCCGCCGCCGCATCCGATCACGACATCGGCGCCAGCCTTAGCAGCTTCGGCCATCACCGCGTCGATCTTGGCGTAAGTGCACTCCGTCACATCGTCGATATATCCTACCAGGGAAGACCCCGCAGACTCCAGGCTCTTCTCGATACGGGAGCCGACTGCGGCGAACGACCGCTTCCCGGCGACTACGAACGGCCTCGAGCCCATGTCCGCGACGAACGCCCCGATATCATCGATCGCACCGGCCCCCTGCACGTACCTAGAAGGCAGCACGACATTCCTGAACCCCTTATGCGGCATACGGCGCTATACCTCCTTCTCGGGCATATGTCCCGGGGGCAACCATGCGGTCAACCGATTTCAAGCTTGCGATGGGTGTACTGGCATCGTCCCTGGCATAGCACGGATACGCCACAAAGTAATAAGTAGAGACTCGGAGATAGCAGCCACGACAACACACTGAGCGGGAAGAGCGATTCGTTCAGCCTTGACCTGCTGGACAGTGAATTCAATGAAATACGAAGACTATAGGAACATATACTCACGATTGAAGACTCCAAGGGATATAGACAGGCTCGTGGAAGAGCTGAAGGTCGACCGCGAGCTCCTTCTTGTGATGTACACTCAGAGGACCGTCCGCGACGCGACGAGGAGATACTACATCGTCAAGAAGGATATCGAGAAGCTCGCGAAGGATTGGAGGAGGGGCATGACGATATACAAGCTCGCCAGGAGGATCATCTTCCCCCCGGTGCTCCTCGGGCTCATGCTATCCCCTGAGATCAATGTCACCAGGAAGCAGTACTGGAAGTACCTTAGAGACCCTGAGACATGCCACGACAAACGCCTGAAGAAGGAGCTGAAGCAGATAGCCGAGATGGACATCATATACTCCCCGAAAGGGTCGCAGGTGCAGACCGAGAGGGGCAAGTGGGGCGAGGCGCTTCTGCAGGACTGGCTCGACTGCCGGGAGCTGAAGTACCGCACCGAGGAAGACCTCAGGGCGACGCATAAGAAGACGCCCGACGTGCTCCTCGACAAGCCGATGGTCATCGATGGCACGAAGATATACTGGATCGAGTCCAAGGCATCCTTCGGTGACGAGATTGAACTGAAGAAGAACGTACGACGGCAGCTCAAGCCGTACACGGAGTTGTTCGGGGCAGGTGCTGTCGTGTACTGGTTCGGCTTCATAGAGGGGATCGAGCCGCCAGAGGGCATCACCCTGCTAGACGGCACCTACTTCGGCAGGACTTGACGCGCTGATAGCTGTTGGCAAACATTATTGACGGCGTACGCAAATAGGCATGCCTGATGGCGAAGGGCGCGGATGATTATGTGTCCGCTGGCGACCTGGAGAAGTTCAGCTACTGCCCGCTGAGCTGGTGGCTCAGCCGCGACCACGAATCTGGCGGGGAAGCGCTCGAAAAGGGCGTGCGCGAGCACGATGCGCTCGGCAAGTCGCTCTGGCATATCGACTCGGAGGAACACTCAGCTAAGCAGGCTGAGACACTGGTGTTCTGGTATGCCGTGACAGCGACCGTCATAGCCATCCTCGGGCTGGAGCTCGTATTCGAGGACGACTCCATGCACCTCAGCGAGATAATGGGCGTGGCCGCCCTCATCTGGATCCTAGCCGCCTCGTTCTTCTTGTTTAAAGCGACGACATCCACAATCAAGAGCAAGATAGTCGACTACGAGAGGATAGTGCTGATATTCGCGATAGTCGCAGTTGTGATAGCCGTCAACGCGGTCGGCTTCATCGTGCAGGACAGCAAGTTGGCACAAGCGCTCGAGCTGGTGGCGTTGCTGTGGCTGGTGGCAGCTTCCTACTTCCTGTACAGATCGCTCAAGTCCACGGACATAGCGCAGACGTTGAGGAGGGAGTACAGGATCAAGGGTAAGATAGAATACATAGACATGGACGATTCCAAAGCGTACAAGTCGAAGACCTACATGATCTCCGGCAGGCCAGACTATGTGATCAAGCTCGGAGACCACGTCATACCCGTTGAGGTCAAGAAGGGGAGGACGCCTCAGGGACCGTTGTTCTCCCACATAGTCCAGGTCGCGGCATACTGTCTTCTAATAGAGGAGGCGACTGGCAAAGCGCCACCGTATGGCATCGTCAAGTACCCTGAACAGGAGCACGAGATCGAGTACAACGAGGACATGAAGAGGGTTCTGCTCGAGAAGGCCCAAGAGGTCAGACGGGCACTCTCGGTCGGCGATGCACACAGGAACCATAACAGACCTGGAAAGTGCCGATCATGCTCCAGAAGAACCGTGTGCCCCGAGAGGCTGGAGTGAACGATTACTACTCGACCGTTACGGTCTTCGCGATGTTCCTCGGCTTGTCGATCGGACAGCCCCTCGCTTTCGCAAGATAGTATGCCCATAACTGCAGCGCGACGATGACTGGAATGGGCGAGAACAACGGCGGCGTCTCCCGGAGGTACATCACATCGTCCGCGAACTTGCTGATCTCCGTATCGCTCTCGTCCGCGAACGCGATGACTGGGCTGCCTCGAGCAGATACCTCGCTTATGTTGCCGATCATCTTCTCGTATGTGTGGTCTTTTGATACTATGGCGACCACCGGCGAATCCTTCGACAGCAGCGCGAGCGGGCCATGCTTAAGCTCTCCAGCCGGGTAGCCCTCGCCGTGGATGTACGATATCTCCTTCGTCTTGAGCGCGCCCTCCATGGCGATAGGGTACTGCAGGTTCCTGCCGATGAAGAACATGTCCCTGGCACCGCTGTACTTCAGCGCCATCGTCTCTATGGCCTCCGCCTGGTTGAGGACATCCTGGACAGCCCGCGGAAGGCTCCTCAGCTGGCTCACGACGGATCGCTTCGCCTGCGCCGTCAGCGTCCTTCCCTTGGTGCCGAGCTCTATTGCCAGAAGGTAGAGCGCGACAAGCTGAGTCACGAATGTCTTCGTCGCCGCAACGCCTATCTCAGGACCTGCCCTCGTGTAGATGACATGGTCAACCTCCCTCGTGATGGCCGAACCCGTGACGTTCACGATCGCCAGCGTGCGGTTGCCGCGCTTCCTAGCCTCCCGGGCTGCGGCAATCGTGTCGAGCGTCTCGCCACTCTGAGTGATGAGGACGACGAGGGGATTCTCGCGCGCGGCTGTGGAGTATCTATATTCTGACGATATCTGAACCTCGACTGGTATCCTCGCGAGCTCCTCGATGATGTACTTGCCGACGAGCCCCGCGTTGTGCGATGTCCCGCAGGCGACTATCTTGACGCTGGAGAACTTGCCACCGTCGAAGAACGGCTCGTCACCCTCTACGGCGTCTATCCTCCCGAGGAGCGAGTCGTGTATCGCAGATGGCTGCTCGTATATCTCCTTCAGCATGAAATGTGGGTAACCGCCCTTCTCTGCGTCCTCGAGAGACCATGTGATGCGCTCTGGTGCACGCGTGACCTCAACCCCGTCCGAGTCCACTATGGTCACCGTGTCGCTAGTGATCCTCACCGTCTCTCCGTCCATGATGTAGATGACGCGGTTGGTGTACTTCAAGAGGGCCGTCACATCGCTCGCGAGGAAGTTCTCGCCGTTGCCCACGCCTATGACCAGCGGGCTCTCGTTACGGGCCGCCACGACCTCTTGTCTGTCACGCGCAACCACCGCAAAGGCGTAGGTGCCGACCACCCTCTTCAGAGCCCTTCGGACCGCCTCGAGCATGTCGCCGTCCCCGATCTCTGCCTCAACGAGGTGGGCGAACACTTCTGTATCCGTCTCGGAGGAGAACTTGTGGCCGTCTTCGATCAGTGACCTCCTCAGATCCATGAAGTTGCTGATGATGCCGTTGTGAACGACAGCTATCATGTTCTCGCATCCTTGGAATGGGTGGGCGTTCTCCGTAGTAGGCCTGCCCTGCGTCGCCCACCTCGTATGTGCAACGCCGACCGTGCCCGGCATGCGTGGCATCTCCGCCTCCAAGGTGGATATCTCTCCCTGTGCCTTGTAGACGTCGACCTCGTCGCCGACGACAGCCAAGCCAGCGGAGTCGTAGCCTCTGTACTCCAGCCGCTTGAGGCAGTCGATAAGTATGGGCTGAGCCTCCTTCGAGCCAACGTATCCAACGATACCGCACATATGAGATACTCACCCTATGTCACGAGGGACCTGTTCGGCAGATTCCGGGTTATCTTCGCACCGCTGGATACCTTGCACCCCGCCCCCACTATGGTCCCTGGTTCCATGATCACGCCCGTGCCAAACTCCGTGTCCTCGCCAACGATCGAGCCCATGTGAGGCACCTTGAAGAACTCGTCGCCGACGTTCACATATGCCTCCGCTCCCGCTCCCATCAGGTGGGACTTCCCCTTGACACCGTATCCCAGGACGCAGTGCGACAGATACGAGTGTGCGGCGATGCTCGCGTTGCTCATCAGTATGCTGTTCTTGATCATGGTATACGGCTCAATGGTGACGTTGTCGCCTATGCTGGTGGATGGGAATATCGTGACGTTCGGGCCTATGTCGCACCCCTCGCCGATCATGACAGGGCCATATATGGTCGTGCCTGCGCGGATGATGGACTCCTCACCGATGCTGATTTGGCCAGCCAATGTGACGTTCTTCTCGATCCTGCCGGCGGTCTTCACGCTCGCGTTCTCGAGCGCGGCCGCGTTGATTTCCAGGAGGTCCCACGGATACACCGCATCGATCCACAGGCCGTCAGAGAATACTGGAACGATAGGATGCTCCTTCAGCATCGACCTGAGAGCATGGCTGAGGCCATACTCCCCGGCGGACATGCACTGCTCGATCTCGTCGAATATGGAATCCTTCAGGCAGCAGAAACCAGTGAGTATCACGTTCGACACGAGGTCGTGCGGCTTCTCTACGACCCCTCTGATGATACCTTTCTCAATCGTGACGACGCCGTACTTCGACGGGTTCTCGCTCTCGACGACGAGTGCGCTCGGGCACCTCTTCGAGTCGATGAGGTCCGCAACGGCATGGGCGTCCACGATGTTGTCTCCGGCCAGCACCAGGAAGTCGCCGGAGACCCTGTCTTTGGCGGAGTAGAGAGCATGTCCGTTCCCGAGCTGCTTGTCCTGGAAGACATACTCGATGTTCACCCCGTACTTCTTGCCGTCCTCGAAGTGGGACATGATGCGCTCTTTGCGATATCCCACCACCATCACGATCTCGGTGACGTCGTTCTTCGCCAACGCGTCCAATATGTACTCGAGAATCGGCCTATTCGCCACGGGGATCATGACCTTAGGCTCCGACGCGGTAAGCGGCCTCAGCCTCTTGCCCTCTCCAGCGGCCAATACGACAGCTTTCATCAGAATCCCACCGAACATCACGTGACAAGGTTGGGGCGACTTAAGCGTTTTGCAGGCACAGGCCCGTGCTCAATCCTCCTCTTCCTCGTCCCCTTCCTCTTCGATATCACCGTATATCTCACGGTTTCTGGCAGCGACTTTCGACGGTGTAGCCTCCTCGAAGTACTCGCACTCAAATCTGATGGCCGTCACGATGTCCCTCTCGAGGCAATATCCCATACCGGGGCCGGAGCCGTCTTCGGGGCGAGGGTCCCAGTAGAGGCATGTCGGGCACAGGCGCTTCGATGAACCGCGTTTGCCGCTCGGACTGTTAGGTGTCACTGCGTGGTATCAGGCGTCCGCTGTATATCAGAATTTCTGTCGAGCCGGACCTCAGAAGGGGGTAAAGATGAGTAGCGGGGGTTGGATTTGAACCAACGATCTTCAGGTTATGAGCCTGATGGGATTTCCAAGCTACCCCACCCCGCTGATGCCGACTAATGTATACTATGTAGTTAAAAGTATCCGTCTCTCAGGGAATCGCTGGGTCAGAAGAATCGTCTCAGTCGGAGAAGGTCCTCCAACGAACCTTTCACCCGCAACTTCTTGGTCACTATAGCCTTCATGACCCTGAGCTCCCTGCTCCACAGCTTCGTCAATGTCTCGGTGCTCGCGATCACGCGTATGTCGGGGTTCTCCGTGGGGCCCTTGTTGAGGGCGTCGATCGTTCCGCCCTCCAGCTTGAAATGATACCAGTCGCCGTCCTCGACCTCCACCTGGACGAGCTTCGACACTCCCTCGAGCTCTTTGGCTAGCTCAGAGTCCTCCTTCGCCTTGGCGTTGAACTTGTCGATTGCCTCTCTCAACAGCTGCTCGACCAAAACTCATCCCTCGAACGAATCCAGCCTCCTGATTCCGTTGAGGTTCATTATCTTTTGGGAGGTCTTCCACGAGCGCCTAACATGCGGCGGGAGCGAGCCGTTCTCGTCGAGCCAGGCATGTATGAACGCCTTCGTGACAGGGTCTGAGGTATAGCCCGAACCCACCTCGACGCCCAGCTCCTTCCCTATGAGATCTACGCGGTGGTCCCTCGTCACCTTCGCTATCACGGACGCAGCGGAAACGACGGGGTATATGTCGTCTGCCCTGTGCTTCGACACCAGTGCCGCAGAACATGCCATGCATGACCTTGTGAGCTCTCTGAATCTGTCCTCGTTCACGTCGGCGGCGTCCAAGTACGCCACTTCAGGGGAGAGCTTGTCTATTATTCGGGCGAACAATATAGCCTCCAGCTCGTTCATCGTCATCCGCGACCTCATGGAGTCGATCTCTTCGGCCGGCACCTCAAGCACCTCCACTTGTGATACCTCGATTATCCTCGGTGCTAGCTCCTCCCTCCTTGCGCGTGTGAGCTTCTTCGAGTCCCTGACGCCCATCTCGACGAGGGAGGAATCGTTGGCTACTGACACGCCACACACGACTAATGGCCCCAGCACAGGCCCTCTGCCCGCCTCATCGACGCCGCATATCATGCAGCACCGCAATCGCCCTCGGCCGTAATATCGATTGGCCTCCGGGAAACGCCTTGCCCAGCCTCCTGCAAAGGTTTTAGGGCCATGCCGTCAATACTCGCAGGACGGAGGCGTTTAAGGCATGGCCCAGGGTCCACCACAGGGTTTTGAGGACGGTCTCTCGAGCGACTTGGGCATCCTCGTCTACCTCCTTCTGATTATAATCGGCCTTGTCGTCGCGTTCGCCGGATACCTCGTCTGGAGACACCTGATGTCGTTCATAGGAGCCATCATAGGCGGGCTCTTCGGCTTCGTGCTCGGGACGGCTGTGGGCGGTCCAATAATTGGCCTGATCGTGTCGATGCTGTGTGCCGTCGTCGGCAGTTTCGTGTTCATGTTCCTCGCGGAGATCGGCCTCGGGGTAGTCGCAGGGCTGTTCGCGTACCTCGTGGTATATGGCCTTGTCGAAGATGTCATCATGGCACTCATAGTGGGCGGGTTTGCCCTTGGACTAACCATCGCGTTCATCGAGCAGGCTCTCGGCATCGTCACCGCCACAATCGGCGGGCTCGTAGTCGGCCTGGGACTGATATGGCTCGACCGCATTGACATGACCTTCGTCGTCATAATCATGATGGGCGTGATCGTATTCGGCGCGGCGGTGCAGCTATCCGCGATAAGGAACCAGCCGGTGGCGGTCATGCAGACACGGCAGGGGGTGTACGCCCCGCCCTCGACGCCCGCGGCACCAGGAAGGACCTGCACTTCGTGCGGTGGGCCGCTCGAGTACATACCCGAGTACAACAGATACTACTGCTACAGATGCCAGCGCTATGAGTGAATAAAAGAAGCAACTGTCCTACCGTCTGGATGGTAAATCAGTCACGGATTACTACAGGTCAAAGGTTACGAGTGAACACCATAGGGTGAGACATCTGGACGTGCAGAACAGACGTGTCGAGAACGGCTTCAGGCTGACGAGGGTGGGCATCACCGGCGTCAGGAAGCCCATCGTTGTCCATCGCCACGGGACGGACAAGCACGTGACCGCTTTGATAGACGTGTTCGTGGACCTCCCATCGAAACAGAAAGGGTCGCATATGAGCCGGAATGTGGAGATCATCACGGAGATGATCGATGAGAGCGTCAGGCGGAAGGTCACCAGCCTCGAGGAGCTCGCGGGCAAGATATGCAAGGAGCTTCTGGACAGGCACGAGTACGCCAGCTACGGCGAGGTCAACATGGCGGCCGATTACTTCCTGGAGAAGACCACGGACACTGGAAGGCGGACGCTGGAGCCGTTCAAGCTGATTGCGAGGGCGACGGCGAGGCGAGGGAACGGCCTCATGAAGCTCATAGGTGTGGAGGTCGAGGGCATGACCGCCTGTCCGTGCGCGATGGAGACCGTCAGGGCTCGCGTGAACGAGGAGAACCCGGGCATCGCCGACAGCACAGACACCCTGCCGATGATCACACACAACCAGAGGAATCGCACCACGCTGATGGTGGAGGTGCCCGAGCATGTCGATGTCGAGGCGGACGATCTGATAGCGATAGTGGAGAGCTCGCTCAGCAGCCCCACATTCGGCATACTCAAGAGAGACGATGAGGCCAGCGTCGTCATCAACGCCCACAGGAATCCCAAGTTCGTCGAGGACGTCGTAAGGGACATCTTGGGCAAGGTGCTCGACAGGTACGAAGAGCTGGACGACTCCGTTCATGTGACTGTCAGGAGCGAGAGCGAGGAGTCGATACACAAACACAATGCTTTTGCAGAGAGGATCACTACCCTTGGCGAGCTGAGGGCACTTGACGAGCCGTGAGAGGAAGGGTAGACCGGCGGTCGGCGAGGTGAAGGGGATCGTAGTCGATATAGACGGCACGCTCTCCGACTCCACGCGAAGAGTAGGGCTCGAGGCCATCGCCGCTCTCAGAAGAGTCAACGACTCAGGAGTCGTCACCATGCTAGCGAGCGGCAACGTATTGCCCATCGCCTACTCGCTTGCCACCTACTGTGGGCTGGACGGGCCCATCATCGCGGAGAACGGCGGGATCGTCTGTCACAAGCACAGGATATGGATCCTCGCCGACGCAGAGAGGCCGCGTAGGGCGTACGAACACCTCCGAACGAAGATGTCGGTCGAGCGACTGTTCACGGACAGGTGGCGCGAGACGGAGGTGGGAATTAGGGAGGAGACCGGCCTCGAGGATGTCCGTCGCATACTGCAGGACTTCGATGTGGACATCCAATCCACCGGCTGGGCGATACACATCATGGAACGCGGCATGGACAAGATGGTGGGCGTTCTGAAGGCATGCGAGATCGTGGGTATATCGGCGGACGATATTGCTGCGATAGGAGACTCAGAGAACGATGAGAGGATGCTCACGGGCTGCGGATGGGGCGTCGTCGTGGGCAACGCTCCGGACGAGACCAAGGATGTCGCGACATACGCCGCGAAGAAGGGGAGCGGAGGCGGCGTCGTCGAAGGCCTGGAGTGGCTACGGCTGCTGTGAACCAGATTCAGCAGAAGATTTTATCTGCGTCGCGGGTGCATTATCAGATCAAATGGCAATGATGGGTGTATGCTGCAGATGCGGAGCACCGGCGATGAGGACCTGCGGCCTATGTGGCAAGCTGTTCTGCGACAGATGCATGGACAGAGGCAGTGGGGTATGTCTGAGCTGCTCTAGCAGGAAGAATGTCCACCGGGAAGACGTCTGAGCTTTCCACAGCTACTGTGACAGAAGCCTCTTGGCGTCTTCCTCAGTCATGCCGACCGCCTTGAGGAGGTACTTGAGGCCCTTCGTCATGATCATGTCCTTCGTCTTGTCGTCGAGAAACTTCTCCATGACTATCGGTGCCTTGATCGTGTACTCCATGCCGAACTCGGAGTAGTAATACATTGCGTTGTCGGGGTCAAGCTCCGCGGCCTTGTTGTACGCGGCCTCGGCCTCGTTGAACCTGCCGATCTCCACAAGGAAGGCGGCATAGGACGATTGATAGATGGGATTCTTCGGGTCGAGCTCGACCGCCTTCTTGTAGCTCGCCTGGACATCCTCGACGGACATCTTAGGCACGCCGACGGCGGCCTCCGCCTTCCCGAAGTGTGCCTCCGCGCACTTCGGATCAGCTTTGATCGCCTTGTTGAACTTGCTGACAGCCTTCTCGAAATCGCCATTCGCCAACGCGTCCTGGGCGTCCATGAGGTCCTTGTTCTCGACCATATCCAGCACCGTTCCTTGTGATATAGACCGATAGCATCTATTGAATGAGAGGGTATAAAACGTTCGCCTGCAGAATCAATGCTGATGCTGGGACGATGTCACTGTCCGGTGGAGAAACCCTTTTATCGACAGCGCCGATACTCTACGACACTTACGGACTCGTAGGGGGCCAGTAATGTTTCCCGGCGGCAGAGTGAACCCGAAGCAGATGAAGGCGGCAATGCGAAGGATGGGCATCACCCAGGAAGAGGTCAGGGACGTCGAGGAAGTCGTCATAAAGACCAAGCAGAAGGA
>JBFEPA010000004.1:0-23449 GCA_041550275.1 Thermoplasmata archaeon
TCCACGGACCCCTCGTACGTCATCACTTCCGGGATGCCTGGAATCCCGATCTCGAGCCGCCACGAGTCTGGAATCGAGTCCAGAGGTAACTCGAGTTCAATGGTGCCGGTCGATGTCCCGCCAAGGGCGAGTCCCTCCGTGAACTCCGACACGACCGAGCCGTCCTCCAGAAGCTCGGCGTCGAGCGTCGCGAACCCGGGCAGCATGTCCGAAGTCGTGAGGCTGTAGTTGATCAGCAATGTTCCTGGATCTGCAGGGTCGATCCATGGTTCATCCACTGAGAAGTCTTGAATGAGTGCGTCCCACGGGATGCTCACGGAGTATCGCGCGTCGAACTTGACCAGCTTCATGGTGTAGTAGCACGAGACCTCCACCACGAAGTAAAGCAGGTCGTCGTTGAATATCATCCATGTGATGCCCTCGTTGTACATCTCCAGAAGATCGAATGTAAAGACTATCTCCCCCGAGGTCACGGTCCCCGCCTTCATCGAGCCCAGCGCAATCGTGTCCTCCGCGATCTGGACATTCGAGTAGTTGGTCACCTCGTAACGGAGCTGCAACTCATCGACGCTGTAATACCCCCCGTTGTCAACGGAGAAGGGTGCGGTCACTGTCACCTCGCCGGCACTGTATGACCATTCTATATCGTTTGGCGATGGGAGGTCCACCTTGAAGTCGCCCGCGGGGAATGGGTATATGCTCGTGAACGCCAGTATGAACACGACGAGGTTGACCGCCGCGATTCCTACACCGAGTGCTTTCGTACGAGTGGCCATCAGCGACCCACATTACTGGATTGCTCTCAAGGATATAAGAAACATTGAGGCGAGGCGTTCTGTCAGAGATCCCCTTCATGACGGGGATAATCGTATGCCTCCTCACCGTCGAAGAAGCAGTACCGCGCTCTGGTGAAATCCCTCTTGAACTCCTTAACGCTGTCACAGACTTGAGCGGGGCTCTCGCCCTTGACAACAACGCGAGCAATCAGCTCTGCGACGTCATCCATGTCCTTCTCCTTCATGCCCAGCCTTGTGATCTCCTGGGAGCCAATCCGGATTCCGCTCGGCCGGACGGGATCAGAATCCCACGGGAGCAGGTTCTTGTTGACTATTATGTTGGAGTCCTCGAGGACCTTCGCCACTCTGGCTCCGCCCTGGTGCTCCTCGACGTCGACAACGAGCGTGTGCGACTCTGTGAACCCCTTCTTCTCGCATAACACATCGAGTCCGCGTTCGAAGAGAGCCTGGGCGAGGGCCTTGGCGTTCCGTATTGTCTGGTCGGCGTATGCCTCGCCGAACTCCCTTGTCTCAGCAAGCGTGACTGCAAGAGCCGCCACTGAATGAAGATGATGATTGCTGGTCACGCCGGGGAAGACGCCCCTCCTGAGAGCAGACTCCATGCCTTCCTTGGTCAAGTCGGACACGATCATCCCGTGTTGTGGACCCGGCAGAGTCTTGTGCGTGCTGCCGGAGATGACATCGACGCCTTCGCGCAGAGGGTCCTGGAAACGTTTGCCTGCGATGAGGCCGAGAACATGGGCAGCGTCATACCAGACCGCGCATCCTACATCGTCCAGGCATTCACGCATCTCCTCGAGAGGCGTCGGGAACAGGTAGACGGACTGGCCAAACAAGGCGATCTTCGGCCTTACCTCCTTGATCAGGCGACATGCGCCTTCGGGGTCGATGTTCATCTCCTTCTGGTCGAACGGGTAGTTGTGGGCCCTCATGCCTCTGAGCCCGATGGCGCCCATCTTGGCGTGCGACAGGTGGCCTCCATCAGATAATCCGACAGCAGTTATCCTTTCACCGGGCTTTCCAAGGGCCATCAGCACCGCCAGGTTCGCGACGGTGCCTGAAACAGGCCTAACGTCCGCGTACCTGCAGGAGAAGACCTCGCGCGCGAGCTCCTCGCAGGTGCTCTCTATCTCATCCACATACGTGTTACCCTGGTAGTATCGCTTCCCTGGAAGGCCCTCCGCATACCGGTTGTGCAGGTCGGAGTTCATCACCTCACGCGCTGCTGGACTCATGAAGTTCTCGGACGCGATGAGCGGAATGGACTCCTTGAACCAGACATTATGACGACCGGTCACATCACGAATCTGCTGTGCTATCTCTCTAGAAGGTCTCACGCGTCGGGGGAACTCATCGGAGATTAAAAACATATTGCGGCTCAGCTGCAACTGAGTGGCTCAGCTTCAGCGATGCCGCGTTAGGCGACGTACTCTAACTGCAGCCGCAAGGCGCTACCACGCATAATCGCATGTACCATTTCCATCGGAAATGATGGTTGGCGGAAAACGCGACAGCTATTTATACGATGTGCGACAATCCGTCATACAAGGCACCGGGATCACATGTCAGCCAGGTCAGCGCGTCTCAATGTAAGACTACCAGAAGAGGATGCTCGGGAGCTCGAAGCCATCCGCGAGAGGACGGGCCAGGGCTCCATATCCGATGTGGTTAGAGGCGCGATCGCTTGCTACCTCCACGAAGAGTCCGCCACTTGGAACTCCGAGAAGATCTCCGCGATCGTACCCGCAAGCCTGGCCGAAGACATAGAGATGCTCATTGCCAGCGGCGATGCGACCGATCTATCACAGGCTGTCACCTTGGCCCTGACCGCCTGGGTCGAGGAGAGGAAGCAATACCACCTCGAGGGCAGAGAGAAGCTTCGCAACAAGATTGCAGAGGCGGCAATGGAACGCGACACGAGGAAGGGGATGTCCCGTATCGCGTCACGAATGAATATCCAGTGAAGTGAGCACCGAGCTCTCGACTCGATTTCGGAAGCCTTGCTACGCGCATCGACGGCGTGGGGACGTCGCGATGCGCCGCACACAGAAGGGAAGGAAGGACCTGCTTTCGCAGGTTGCGGATGGGATGCAGAACACGGGAGGGCACCGCCCTCTCAACTCACTTTTTTACATACAATGATCGGCTCGGCACAATCGTGATTCGGCTTATCTGCCCTTTTTGGCAAGAATGCGCTTTAGCTCTTCGATGGGCTCTGTAGTGGATGGGTCTCTGTCCCTCAGGAAGGCACTGTAGAGACTCACATAGTCGCCCATCATGACCAAGGAGAACATCTTATCGAGGGTGGTGTCGCCCATCCCTGATGACGAGAACACGCGCATGTGGTCGCCGACCATGGCCTTCGTCGTCTCCAGCCGCCGGACCATCCTTTCATCGCATCGGTCGTGCTCGAGGAAGACCATAGAAAACCCTTGGCTGAGTGCGTCACCCACCCAGCCGACTATGCCGTTGTGGTTCATCTCTGGCAGCTGGTCGCTGAACGCGATCATCTTGGCGTTCTCGTTCAGCTGGTTGGCCCATCGCCTCGCAATCGGCACCGATAGATCATGACCTATCACGACAGGTATCGTACCGTGGAGCTCGTGCGCCAACATCTTCGCGGGGTTGTCAGCTGTCTTCGTCGTCGGACCGCAATTCTCACGGACTCGTTCAAGCAGAGGGACCAGGCCCATGACCTCGTCAGCTCCTTCGACGACGCCTGCGCTCTGCAGTATACCAGCCAGTGAGCTGAAGACATATCCTATTGTCGCCCTCGGGACGAGGCCTGAGGGCACGAGGCAATGTGGTATCCCGTGCTCGCTCGCAATCTCCTGCAGCCTTCCACCCGATGAGATTGCGACCGTGCTCGCGCCCATGCCCATGACGCTGTCCGTCATGCTCAGCGTTTCCTCCGTGTTCCCTGAGTAGCTCACGACGACGACAAGCGAGTCGGGGCCAATATGGGCAGGGAGAGAATACGACCTCACCACGCTGCAGGGCGTCTCGCTCGAGCCGGAGAGCCACGCACATGCGAGGTCTCCGCCTATCGCCGAGCCACCAAGTCCGCAGACGACCACCTCCTTGAAGTCAGACCGGTCTGTGGACGTCCGACTGCCTATCCTGAACCCTTCCACCAAGTGTTGGGGCAGCGCAGCTGTCATGCCAAGCATGTCCTGGCTGTCTATCTCCTTGATGCGGTCGTAGGTATCCAACATCTATCCATCGGGAAGGGAGGGGTCGAAATATAAAGGTAGTCCACGGGCAGGCCATCCCCAGGGAAGCCAACATAAGACATATAAGTCAAAGGGGAATTGCCTCTTCCAGCGCTCAAACAGCGAGCCGCGTGAGACGAGACTCTGGAGACATCCGGGGGAATTAGAATGCAGGAAGTTCAGAATGGCCAGTCGGCCGAGTCAAAGGACCACAAGGAGCCAATCGTGGTCGCTAAGAGCATTGTGAAGACCTACGACACAGGGAAGATCAAGGTCGAGGCACTGAAAGGCATTGACTTCGCAGTGAAAGAGGGCGAGATGGTCGCAGTGATGGGGCCATCTGGATGTGGAAAGACCACCTTGCTGAACTGCCTCTCCGGGCTGGATGACCTCACAGACGGTCAGGTGCTAATCCGCGGCCGGCTGCTTACGGATATGACGGATAGGGAGCGCACACGCTACAGAGCGGACAAAATTGGGTTCATATTCCAGGCTTACAACCTGTTGCCAGTATTGACCGCTGTTGAGAACGTCGAGTTGCCGCTCCTGCTCTCCGGAACTCCTCCAAAGGAAGCACGGGTCAAGGCGCTCGAATCATTGAGGGCAGTCGGACTCGAAGACTGGAAGAACCACAAGCCATCCGAGCTCTCAGGAGGTCAACAGCAGAGGGTGACGATTGCCAGGTCGCTTGTCAACAGGCCGGAGATCGTGTTCGGAGACGAGCCGACAGGCAACCTCGACAGCGAATACTCCAAGGAGATAATGGAGCTCCTCAAGAGGCTGAACAAGGAGAACAGGCAGACTTTCATCATTGTGACGCATGACTTCAACGTCGGAAGACTGACGGACAGGATCGTGATGATGAAGGACGGCGTGATAGAGAAGGACTTCGCCCCAGCTCCCTACTGAAGGTGGGTCACATGGACGCTCTGTTTCAGCTGACCTTCATGGTGGTTCTCGTGCTGGCCGTGGTCGGCCTGCTGGCGGCTAGGAGGATGGTGTTCGCCAGAATGGCAGCGAGGAACATCGTGCGAAGAAGGAAGTTCTCTGCCATAGTGGTCGTTGGGCTACTCATCGCCACCGCGATGATCTCAGCCGCCCTTGTCGTGGGAGACACGATGGACTACATCATCAAGGACGACGTATACACGAGCACGGGAGACGTGGACATAGTCGTCGCGAAAGAGGACGACGCTGGACTTCATGAGTTCTTCAACGAGAGCGTCGCCTACAGTCTCGTAGAGTCCCTTGACGCGGGAGAGCTGCAGTACGTTGACGGTGTGGCGCCGACCATTCGAGAGGTGGTCACCGCCGTCGCCCCCGCTCATGGCAGCTCTGCCCCAGCGGCGTATCTGTACGCATACGACACAAACAACGTCGTGAACTCGTTGCTGGATGCGGACGGAGACGCAGTCACATTGGACATGATATCGGATGGCAGGACCGTCGTAAACCGCGACCTCGCTGATGCGCTCGAAGTTGACGTTGGAGACCAGATTCAGCTGTATCCGAAGAACGCAGCTCCCCTCGCACTGGAGGTCTCGGCAGTAGCTGCCGACACGGGCATGGCCAACTGGTGGTCAGCGGATCTGTTGTTCGTTGACCTCGATTACGCCCAGGAACACATGTTCGCAACACCGGCGATGATAAACGCAATCGATGTCTCGTGCGCCGGCGCAATGGAAGATGGATACCTGGTGACGGACGAAGCAATCCAGGAGCTCACGTCAGGAATTGACGACGGCATCGAGTACACTTACAACGATGTCAAGCGCGAAGGCGTCGAACAAGCAGAGACGATATCGGACATGATCCAGCAGCTCTTCGTACTGATGAGTTCCTTCACAATAATCGCAGGCATAGCGCTCATCGTAAACATATTCGTCATGCTAGCGGAGGAGCGCAAGCCCGAAATGGGCATATCAAGGGCTGTGGGCATGCAGAGAGGACACCTCACGCAGACCTTCGTGTTCGAGGGGGTCGTCTACGCCCTCATCGCAGCGGCGATCGGCACGCTCGTGGGTCTCGTGATCGCCTTTGTGATGATCAACGCGTTCTCAGTCGTGATAGGAGGAGGCGAGATCTCATTCGCCCTCCACTTCGAGATGGTCAGCCTCGCGACTGCCGCAGCAGCGGGCTTCCTCATCACGATGGCTACTGTCGCGGTGGCGTCTTGGCGCGTCAGCAGGCTCAACATCGTCAGGGCGATCCGCGACATACCAGAGCCCGTCCTGGCAAAGTCAGAGAAGAAGTACATGCTGACAGGCGTACTCGCACTCGTTCTCGGGGCGCTTGTCATATATGGAGGCGCCTCTTCGAGCCAGGCTGTGGGAACGACTTCGGGGATGGCGCTGTTGTCGCTCGGCGCTGCAATGGTCGCAGTCAGGTTCGTCAAACCAAGGTTGCCCTTCACGATAGCAGGATTTTGGATGGTCTACTGGATACTCGACCCGATAGGCATAGAGGCCATGCTGTTCGGGGAGCTGCAGGGAGACCTGGAGATGTTCATCGTATCGGGAGTGATGATGGTCACCGGAGCCGTGCTGATGGCAATGTTCAACAGCGACCTGATGTTGGCAGGGCTCGTTCGGATGTTCGGCAGGGGCAGGAACATGCTTCCAGTGTTCAGGGCGGCAATCAGCTACCCGATGAACAAGAAGTTCCGCACCGGACTGACGCTGTTCATATTCTCACTGATAATGTTCACTGTGATCGTCATCGCGATGATTGCGTCGTTCCAAAGGGTGAGCGTCGACACTCTCTCGGAGAAGTTCTCCGGAGGGTTCGAGGTGCTCGGCTTCTCCGTCAGAGAGATACCGGAGGATAACATCACCGCTGCGATAGGGTCGCTCGAGGTGGGAGCGGTCGAGCGGGTGGAGACGGTAAGCACCGCGTCCGTTGGCTTATCCCTCCAGGGTTCGACGAATAGTGTGACGAGATCGCTGGTCGGATTCAGCGACCAGATGTTGAGCGATGGCAGATTCTCCCTTGCCCAGCGGGCCGACGAATACGCCTCAGACGAAGAGGCGTGGAACGCAATACTCGACGACCCCAGCCTGACGATCATGGACGGCTCAGTGGTAGCTTCGATGTTCTCCATGGGAGTGGAGGAATGGTTCGTGGACATAGGAGACACGATCACGGTGACCTCGGGGCCTGACCATGTCGTGAACATGACGGTCATAGGCATCATGGACCAGATACTCATCACCGGGGCATTCACGACGAAGGCTTTCGTCGAGGAGCACGGCATCGGGGTTACGGAAAACCTGTTCTACATCGACATTGCGGGAGGCATAGGTGTCACGGACGAGGAGGTCCTGGACCAGCTGAAGGAGGCACTCGCGGAGTTTGGCTTCAACGGCGTCGTCGTGAGGGACATCATAGAAGAGGCGATGACCATGTCGGCGTCGATAATGCAGCTGATGGAGATCTTCCTCGGCGTGGGGCTCATCGTGGGCATATCTGGGCTCGGCATCATAACCATAAGAAACATCGCCGAGAGAAGACAGGAGATAGGCGTCATGAGGGCGATAGGATTCCAGAGGAACATGATCCTGAACGTGTTCCTGCTCGAGACCTCGTTCGTCTCGCTGCTCGGAATCGCCATGGGCGTGGTACTCGGTTTGCTGCTATCCTACAGGCTGTTCGAATGGGGAGGATTCTCCGAGATCTCGGAGTTCGTAATACCGTGGGGTGAGGTGCTCTTGGTGCTGGCGATTGCGTTCATTGTCACCATGGTGGCCACTCTGCCGCCTTCCAGAAAGGCTGCCAGGCTGGCCCCGGCTGAGGCTTTAAGAAGGGTAGACTGATACCTTCAGGATGGTAGCTACAACATCCATATTATCGGGATGTGGCATGGGCGATTTGATGGCTTCAGCAGCCGTGCTAAACGCGCTGGATTCCCTCAGGAAAGGGCAGTTCGTCCTCGTCTACGACGCCGACGGCAGAGAGGAGGAGACGGACATAGTCATAGCCTCAGAGCACGTCTCCTCGGAGGCGATAAGGACCATGAGGAAGGACGGCGGCGGCCTGATATGCACGACGGCAGATGCCCCCATCCAGGATGCGCTCGGGCTACCGTTCTTGTCTGAGGTCTTCAAAGACATGGGCCAGAAATACCCTGTCATGAACGAACTCATACCGAACGACATACCTTACGACGTGAAATCCGCCTTCGGCATCACAATAAACCATAGGTCGACTTTCACAGGCATAACCGACGATGACAGAGCTCTGACTATTGCCAGATTCTCAAAGCTTGCTCAGGAAGCGGTCTCCAAGGGAGATGGATGGGGCATCAAGGAGTTCGGCAAGGGATTCAGGGCCCCGGGACACGTACATCTGCTCAACGCTTCGAAGAAGATCCTCGAGAACCGATTCGGACACACCGAGCTGTCGACTGCGCTTGTGATAATGGCAGGTCTGGTGCACTCCGCGACAGTCTGCGAGATGATGGGCGACGACGGCAAGGCATTGCCGAAGGCGATGGCAATGGAGTACGCTGAGAGGAACGGACTAGTCTTCCTCGAGGGCGCGGACGTCGTCTCTGCCTGGAAGGATTTCACAAAGGGGTGATGGGTTGGTACGTGTTCTCGCCACTGGCGTCTTTGACATCATCCACCTAGGACACTTGCACTTCCTTGAGAAGTCAAAGAGCCTGGGGGACGAGCTCATCGTCATCGTTGCAACTGACAACACCGTAAGGAAGCGCAAGCACGAGCCGATAACCCCGGAGAACATGCGGCTCGAATTGGTGCGTGGGCTGAAGCCCGTCGACCAGGCCGTTCTCGGAAAGGATGGTGCCGACATCTACGAGATAGTCACCGAGCTTCGCCCCGACATAATCACGATAGGCTATGACCAGCAGTTCGAACCAGAGAAGCTCGAACAGGACCTTGCCAAGCGAGGGCTGAAGGTGAAGGTCGTGAGGATGCCACACCTTGACCATGACCTCGATGGCACCAGGAAGATCATCCGCAAGGTCATCGAGTTCCACAATGCCGACAAGAAGCTCGCGGTGGTGGAGAAGAGATGAGGCATATAGGCATTGCCGACACGACATTCGCGAGGGTTGACATGGGCGCGCTCGCAATCGATGAGCTCAGGCGTACCGGCACTGGGTTCAGGATCGAGAGATACACCGTACCGGGTGTCAAAGACCTGCCCGTCGCGGCAAAGAAGCTCCTCGAGGAGCGCGGCTGCGACATCGTGATTGCGCTCGGCATGCCAGGCGCGCAGCAGATAGACAAGACCTGCGCCCACGAGGCGTCCACGGGCTTGATACAGGTCCAGCTGCTCACCAACAAGCATGTCATCGAAGTGTTCGTCCACGAGGACGAGGCGAAGGATGACAGAGAGCTTTCGTGGCTCGCGGAGCGCAGGGCGAGGGAGCATGCGGTGAACGCGTATGACCTCATATTCAGGCCAGAGAGGCTAGCCTCAAACGCAGGCACCGGCCTCAGGCAAGGGTTCGATGACGCTGGATCGATTCAGTAAGTGATGTTAAGGAGGATGTGAAACATGGCTAGGAAGTACAGGATCGGCATCGTCTGCAGCGAGTACAATTACGACTTGACGAAGATGATGCTCGAGAGGGCCAAGGAACACGCGAAATTCTTGGATGTGGACGTGGCGAAGGTCATTACCGTCCCCGGTGTGTTCGACATACCGTTGGCGGTCAAGAATCTCCTGAAAGACAAGGCGATTGACGGCGCTGTTACCATAGGGGCCGTAATCGAGGGGGAGACGGAGCACGACCAGGTCGTCATCGGCCAGGCTGCGAGGAAGATAACAGATCTCGCTGTCGAATACGAGAAGCCCGTGGGCCTTGGAATAACTGGTCCCGGCATGAGCAGGCTGCAGGCGGAGGACCGCATCGAACGCGCCAAGGACGCCGTTGAGGCGGTCGTCAAGCAGCTGAAAGCGTTGAAGTGAAACGAGGCGAGCTTGAAGCACGCCGAAAGCTCACACCCGGTGCGAGTACCGTGGCTGCTGTAAGGTTGGGCAAGATCCATCTGCGCTGGTGCGACAGCTGTGACGTTCCTGTCTTGGAGCTTCTAAGCTGCGGCTTGTGCGGGGCGAAGACGCGAGAGGTCAAGGTGACCCCGCCTGGGGACGCGCGGCCAGCGTTCGACCACGACATTCGGTCGATCCGGGCTCTGATTGACAAGCAGTACGGCGACGGCTGTGGCGTCAGGGTGATACCAGACGGCAGGATCGTCCTGCTGAACAAGGCTCCGGACCTGGACAGGATGGACGAGGTCCTGATAGGTGGCTATGTAATAGGAGCGGTTAGGTTCGACATCGCCTCGGGTGAGAAGTTTCTTCCAAGGCCGCGGGCCGCCTCAGCGATGCAATCCTGTCTTCGAAGGGGCTGGGTCCAGGTCGATGATGGAGCGGTGCGCGCTATTAGCGAACGAAAAGCTAGCGCTCTCGCGGTCGGAGTGACTGCGCACGCCCCAGACATTCTGCCCGGAGACGACGTCATCGTCCTCGATGAAAACAGGAAGACGATCTCAGTGGGCGTGTCCAAGATGTCCTCGACCGAGATCGACGAGAGCGAGCGCGGCACGGCGGTCAAGACGAGATGGGTCGCGGACGTATCGGACGACACTGTGAAGGACTGCTGCAAGGTCACCTGGAGCGATGTCATACGAGCGAACAGAGAGGTCATCGACAAGCGCGCCTCCGAGGCGACTGGTTTCATCAAGAAGCTCGTGGAGGAGCGGTCCCTGCCCGTCGCAGTGTCCTACAGCGGCGGCAAAGACAGCCTGGCAACGCTGTTGTTGGTTCTGGAGAGCGGTATCGTGCCCAAGATGCTGTTCGTCGATACTGGACTGGAGTTCGAGGAGACCAAGCGCAACGTCTTCGAGACGGCAAGGAGGTACTCGCTCGAACTCGTCGTGGAAAGTGCCGGGGACGCTTTCTGGAGGAACGTGAGCCTGTTCGGCCCTCCGGCAAAGGACTTCCGATGGTGCTGCAAGACGTGTAAACTCGGGCCTGCGACGAGGCTTATCCAGAAGAATTTTCCTGGTGGTGTGCTCTCGTTCATCGGGCAGAGGTCGTACGAGTCTGAGAGCAGGGCAAGAAAGGGGCGCATCTGGAAGAATCCGTGGACGCCAAACCAGCTGGGAGCCTCCCCGATTCAGAAGTGGACGGCGCTCCATGTGTGGCTCTACCTATTCGATCGTGACGCGCATTACAACCCACTATACGAGCGTGGGTTTGAACGCATCGGATGCTTCCTCTGTCCGTCGACAGACATGGCCGAGCTCAGGCTCGCGGAGACGGCAGAAGGGGATTACGGCCGATGGGTACAGACGCTGAGAGCATACTCTGAAGCGAACGGTCTGCCGGATGAGTGGCTTCGGTACAACCTGTGGAGATGGAGAAGGATCCCGAAGGCTGTTCTCGACTCGATAGGAATTGAGAGCGTCAACGCCTCCAAATGCGATGTCCAAGGAGAAGCAGGCGCTCAGATGGAATTCCACGGTACGGAAGCATACAGCCCTTGCGTGGAGGGACTCAGCATGGAGGGCGTCTTCACCAAGGCGCTCGACATGACGAGGGTTGGGAATATGCTCAACGCGATAGGCCCGGTCACGATGTCTCCCGACGGGAGGATAGCCGAGGTCGAGAGAATAACCGTATTCTCCGAAGGTCCAGTCATGATCAAGGCAAAGGATGAGACGGAGCTGAAGTTCAAGGAGAAGATGTTGAAGGAGGCTGTCCTCCGGGCGATGGAGTGCGCGGGCTGCGGCATATGCATAGCCCGATGTCCCAAAGAAGCCATCGTGCTCGAAGGGCGAGCAAGCATCGATGAAGAGCTCTGCGACCATTGCGGTTCCTGTTTCGGGCCTTGTCCGGTAGTCCAGTTCAGGGAGGACCAGCTCGACATATGATAAGCGCGTCAATCGCTGCTGCGACATCCGTCGCCCTCGCGCCCCAAGGCACCACCGCTACGTTACCCTGTAGGTCGCAACCTTCCTTCACCTTGCAGCACTTGGTTATGACAGGACCCGTCACATTCGTCTCGCGAATCAGGTCCACAGGACACATGTTGACGAGTCTTGGCTCAACGCCGTAGACCGCCTTGAATATCCTCGCGGAGAGGCTGCAACCTACCAATGACACACTGCGGACCTGCTCATCTGTCAAGGACGGCGTGCCATCCAGATAGCCAAGCATGCCCTCGTGCTCAATGCCTGAGGCCCTGCATGGGTAGAGCACCGGCCCCGTGTCAGTATCTTCACCCAGGTGGTTTATGTCGAGTTCGACCACTTTGTACTTCACGTACGTGTTCTGCAGCTGCGAGTCGAGGACGTCTTCGACGAGCCCCACAAGCTTCGACGGTGAAGGGGGCACCACGTCCACAATCGTCAATACGAATGGTGGCTGTTCAGCGAAGAACGATATGTGCTCGGACCTCCCACGAACGACTACGCATCTGGTACCTTCGGACTCCCTCAGACGTCCCATCCTCGATGCCGAGAGAACGTCAAGGTCTCGGTCATCCACGAACGAAGTCTCATCTGGAAGCGACACCATCTCGACAGAGGAGATTGGCTGGAGCACGCCGTTGAAAGCTTCCTTCTCGATTCGAACGACCGCCCACTCCTTGCCGCTGTTCATGATGATATACTTCGTGCGGATGTACGCACGCTTGCCAGACAAGAATGACCGGATGTTCTCCTCATCAAGGTCGAAGTCGACCAGCCTAACGCTCACTTCCTTGCAGTGGTCGGGGAACATGTCGCACCGCTATCACAGAAAGAGTAGATAGAATCAGCGACGGGCTAATGGGGATCTCGCACTTCTGCCACGGGAACCGGGCGAATCTCTGCGGGAGGCGATAAGGCATTCCATGGGGCAGAGAGACGAGGCAACCTGTCATGACGCGGCCCAGCTTCGACGATGTGGAGCGGTGTTGTCCGGATTCAGGACATTGTCGCAAGATTGAGTCGGAGAACTCACAACAAGGTTCTTAACCCCCACCAGGGATACACCGAAGGTCGTGCGAATGAAGGGCTACCTGGTCCTAGAGGATGGGACAGTTTTTGAGGGGAGGCCCTTCGGTGCCCTCAAGGAGGCCTTCGGCGAGGTTGTTTTCTCGACAGGCATGACGGGCTATCAGGAGTCGTTGACCGACCCGTCCTATGCCGGGCAGATCCTCACGAGTTCCTACCCGATGATAGGTAACTACGGTGCCAACCCGCATGATAACCAGTCACCGAAGGTACAGGTATGGGGATACGTCGTCAGCGAACTATGCGATGAACCCAGCCATCGCATGAGCGACGCATCGATAGACCAGTTCCTGAGCCGATACGATGTCCCTGGAATATCCGGCGTTGATACGAGGGCTTTGATTAGGAGGCTCAGGACGAACGGCACGATGAAGGGCGCATTGACCACTGGCGATCCCTCACGGGTGCTGGACAAGGTTCGGAATATGGACAATCCAGACAGAGAGAACCTAGTCTCCTTGGTGAGCACGAGGACCGTCAAATCGTTCGAGTCGGGCAAGGACAAGAGCATAGTCCTCATCGACTGCGGGGTGAAGAAGAGCATTGTCGATGAGCTGCGGGCACGATTCGACGTACATCAGGTTCCGTACGATTATCCAGCAGAGGAGATCCGGGCTCTCGAGCCAGATGGCATCTTCATCACGAACGGTCCAGGAGACCCCGCACACGAAGGGCTCAGGACGACCGCCGTCGCGACGCTTGCAGCGCTCAAAGACGAGTTGCCGATGATGGGCATATGCCTCGGCAATCAGTTGCTGGCACTCACATTCGGCGCCAAGACATACAAGCTCAAGTTCGGCCACCGAGGCGCCAACCAACCGGTCGGCTTCGAAAGACGCGTGTTCGTCACATCGCAGAACCACGGCTTCGCAGTTGACGGGCAGTCGGCATCGGAGGTCGGTTTGGAGGTCACTTTCAAGAATCTCAACGACGGCACGGTGGAGGGCATGCGGCACTCCGAACTGCCGATATTCTCCGTCCAGTTCCACCCTGAGGCGAGGCCGGGTCCGCACGATACGACATTCCTGTTCGACGAGTTCCGGAAGATGCTGGAGGAGCCCTGATGCCTAAGAGGACCGACCTGGAGCGGGTGATGGTGGTCGGCTCAGGCCCGATCGTGATCGGACAAGCAGCGGAGTTCGACTTCTCTGGCTCCCAGGCATGTAAGTCGCTGCGAGAAGAGGGCTACACGGTTACTCTGGCCAATTCGAACCCGGCTACGATACAGACTGACGTGGAGACCGCGGACCACGTGTACATCGAACCGCTCGATGCGGACACGCTGGAGAAGATACTCATCAAGGAGCGTATACAGGGCATAATCGCAGGCATGGGAGGGCAGACTGCATTGAACCTCTGCTCCGAGCTTGCGGAGAAGGGCGTGCTCGAGAAGCTCGGGGTCCGGCTCCTCGGAACGACAACGAGGGCGATTACCCTCTCGGAGGACAGGGAGCTCTTCAGGAAGACCATGGTGGACCTGAATGAGCCGATACCGAAAAGTCGGACGGTCAACTCGATAGAGGAGGCGAAGCAGGCAGCAGAGGACATTGGAGGATATCCTGTACTCGTGCGTCCGGCATACACGCTCGGCGGTACGGGCGGAGGTATCGCACACGACGAGGAGGAACTCATCCACATAGCAGGAAGAGGCCTGATCTACTCGAGGATCAGGCAGGTCCTGATAGAGGAGAGCGTCATAGGCTGGAAAGAATACGAGTACGAGGTCGTGAGGGACGCGAACGACAACGCGATCATCGTCTGCAACATGGAGAACCTCGATCCGATGGGCATACACACCGGCGAGAGCATTGTAGTCGCGCCAGCGCAGACCCTCAGCGACTCAGACCATCAGATGCTGCGTTCCGCTGCAATAAAGATCATTCGGGCGCTTGAGATAGAGGGAGGCGCCAACATTCAATTCGCGATGAACCACTCGACTGGCGACTACAGGATAATCGAGGTGAATCCGAGGTTATCCCGCAGTTCCGCATTGGCTTCTAAGGCGACTGGATACCCCATCGCCCGAGTCGCTGCGAAGATTGCTGTGGGAATGACTCTCGACGAGATACCGAACGCCATAACCAAGAAGACCTGCTCGGCGTTCGAGCCGTCGATAGACTACATCGTAGTGAAGATACCGCGATGGCCCTTCGACAAGTTCAGGACCGTCGACAAGCGGTTGGGCACACAGATGAAGAGCACCGGAGAGGTGATGGCCATCGGCCGCAACTTCGAGGAAGCGCTCCTCAAAGCCGTCCGATCGCTCGAGATAGACAAGGTCGGGCTTGAGGGCGATGCGTGGAGCGATCCAGAGCTGGAACAGCTCTTGGCTGAGGCGACGGATGCGCGCCTATTCGCAATCCCCGAGGCGCTCAGGCGCGGCATGCAGACGAAGAGGGTCTGTGAGCTGACGGGCTGGGATGCCTTCTTCGTCACCAAGATACAAAGGCTCGTAGGGCTCGAATCTGAGTTCAAGAAGAGCCTTGAGCCCGGGCTTCTCGCAGTCGCTAAGAGGCTCGGCTTCGGGGACGATTATATCTCGCGACTCTCGGGCGTCGATGCCAAGACGGTCAGGCAGGTAAGGCTCTCATCCGACATCACGCCCATCTACAAGATGGTGGACACTTGCGCCGCGGAGTTCGAAGCGGAGACGCCGTATTTCTACTCAACATACGAGCGCGAATGTGAGGCCCGGCCATCGGAGAACACGAAGGTGATAGTGGTTGGCGCTGGCCCCATCAGGATCGGGCAGGGGATAGAGTTCGACTACTGTTGCGTTCACGCGTCACTCGCTCTCAAGGAGGAGGGGGTCGATGCGATCATCGTCAACAACAATCCGGAGACAGTCTCGACGGACTTCGACGTCTCGACAAGGCTCTACTTCGAGCCAATAACCGCCGAGGATGTCCTCAACATCATAGAGAAGGAGGACGCCGACGGCGTCATGCTCCAGTTCGGCGGGCAGACCGCAGTCAACCTGGCGTTGCCACTCGAGGAGGCGCTCAGAGGGAGAAAGACGAAGATACTGGGCACATCGCCCGACGCGATCGACCTCGCGGAGGACAGGAAGAGGTTCTCGAAACTCATGGACGAACTCGGCGTCGCTCAACCGAGGTCGGGCACGGGCTTCTCGTTCGACGATGTGAGGCTGCTTGCGAACGATATCGGGTATCCGGTGTTGATCAGGCCGAGCTATGTGCTGGGCGGGCGCGCGATGGAGGTAGTCTATAACGACTCCGAGCTAGAGACCTACATGAGGTCGGCAGCGAAGGCCTCAAAGAAACACCCAATACTCGTGGACAAGTACTTGACCCACGCGGTGGAGATAGATGTGGACGCAGTCTGCGACGGCAAAGACGTCTACATCGGCGGCATCCTAGAACACATCGAGGAGGCGGGCGTCCACTCAGGCGACGCGACGATGGTGCTTCCGCCACAGACGATTCCAGAGGGCGTGCTGGACGACATAAGGGCTATAACGAGGAAGGTCGCACTCGCATTGAACACAAAAGGGCTCATGAACCTGCAGCTCGCCTACAAGGAGGGAACAGTCTATATGCTCGAGGCGAACCCAAGGGCGAGCAGGACGGTCCCGGTAATCTCCAAGGCCACGGGCGTGCCCCTTGCCAAGATAGCGACCAAGGTCATGCTCGGAAGGACTCTTGACGAGCTTCAGCTGCGAGGAGATGGGCGGCTGAATCATGTTGCTGTGAAGGCGTCAGTGTTCCCGTTCTTGAAACTCCCGGGCGTCGACAGCATACTGGGGCCCGAGATGAAGTCCACCGGTGAGGTCATGGGCATCGACGCATCCTATCCTGCCGCGATGTGGAAGGCGCTGGCAGCATCTGGTTATAAACTCCCGGACAGCGGCAACGTGTACATCAGCGTCAACGATGAAGACAAGGAGGCTGCGGCGTCTGAGGTCGCAGTGCGGATGCAACGTCTTGGCTTTGGGCTCTATGCTACAAAGGGAACGGCAGCGCACTTGCGCTCCAAGGGTCTGGCCGTAACAACGGTCTATCGCATATCAGAGAACACCTCACCGGACGCGCTCTCTCTCATGCGAGGCGGAAAAGTTCAGATGATCGTCAACACACCTACGGAATCATCAGGGGCCAGGAGGGACGGGTATATGATGCGGAGGCTCGCGGTGGAGCTCGAGATCCCGATGTTCACAACGATAAAAGGCGCAGGCGCTGCCGTCATGGGCATGGAGCATGCGATCACGAAGGAGATCGGCGTGAACGACCTCTCGTCCTTTCACCATGGAAGGTGAAGGCGGCAATCTCAGTCCTGCGCTCTTAGACTCTCGTATGCCAGCTCCGCGCCTTTCCGTCCCGATAGCAGCATCGAGCCGAATGTCGGGCCCATGCGCGGGAGGCCATAGGTAGCCGACACGGACATCCCGACGACTATCAGTCCAGGATGCACGAATCCAGTCCGCTCGACAACCGCGTCCTCGCTCTTCTCGATCCACATGGCACCGCAGCCTGGTATCTTCAGCAGACCACGCTCCTCCAGCTTGCGGGCAACAGATGCGTCGTGACCTGTCCCGTCGATCACCACCTTCGCCTCGATGGAGATCGGGTCCACACAGGCGACGGGCCTGGGAAGATAGGATACGGGAGACCAGTTGATGACGACGCCTGAGACGCGGTCATTCTCCCTCAGGACGACATCGTCGAACGCCACCATGTTGAGAATCTTGACACCTGCTTCGCAGGTGGCTGAGATGAGCTTTGAGCAAGCGAGGGGTCCGGGTATGACATACAACCCCTTCTCGAACTCTTTGTATTTCATCCCGAGCTCATCGAGCATCTTGTGGGCTGGTGCCCGCACCGTTACAGAGTTCATGAGGAATCCACCCATCCAGAAGCCACCGCCGAGGTAGTTGTTCTTCTCGATCACAACCGTTTTCACGCCCTTCCGCGCTAGGTCATAGGCAGCTATCAGACCGCTCGGGCCGCCGCCTACCACGACCACGTCGGAGCTGACGATCTCGTTCATCTCGCGCGTGAACTCAGACAGGATGGCTCTTGTCACGGAACTCTCCGACGATCCCTCGAATATCGGCATCAGCACACACCAGGTAGTTGAAACCGCAAACCTGCTACCTGGATATAAGAGTTATTGTGACACACTGCAACGGTGAAACGACTGGCTATGTTCTGATTGTTAGGGACAATGATGAAGTCCGTCCGGTGGGCTATATCACGATGGAGCGGAGCAGATGTCTAAGGATCGATGCCCCGCAGGCTAGGTCATCTGGCTCCGTTCCACCCTCTCGAGGTGAACACTTGACGATAGAGACCGACCCAGTATGTAAGATGAAGGTCGACGCTGAAACTGCTAAGTGGAAGTCCGATCACAACGGCAGAGTGTACTACTTCTGCGCAGCTGGATGCAAGATCGCCTTTGACAAGGACCCTGATAGATTCCTTTGAAGGAGCACCGCGCATTCCGGCTGGACGCGGCTATCACGCATGGGCGAAGGGCGGACCGGCGGCTTCCTTCATGCGGTCGTACTTCTCCTTGTACAGCTTCGCGCAGACTCCACAGCACATGTAGTGTGTCTTGCCGTCCAGTTTGAGCTTGACCCCTTCGTCGTTCATAGGGTGGCCGCAGTAGTAACATTTCAGGCGTAAGCCGCTCTCAGGCGTAAGCGAGGCCCGGGGCATCTCCTTCTCCGTCTTGAGTATCATGGAGTTGTCTATCTTGGCTATCTCAGATATCCTGGACAAGGACTGGACGAAGCTCTGGTACTTCCTCTGGTCGTAGAACGATAATATACAGAGTATCCGTGAGTCTGAGAGCACATGTATCTGCCGGACGATGTCCTCACTTCTGATCCGTTCGACGACCGCATCGATCTCAGATGGCTTGGCCTCGATTAGCGTTGCCACCGATATTTGGCCAAGGATGTCCGCATCAAGCATCACTGAGTATCCTTTGATCAGTCCGTTATCCGTCATTGATTGAACCCTTGAACTCACGGTCGGCGTGCTCACCTTGACCCTCGATGATATCTCTCTGAAGGACGCACGGCCGTCCGCCTGCAACTCCCTCAATATCCTCCTATCTGTGTCGTCCACCTCTTTAACCCCGTTAACAGTTGTCATTCCAAGCACTTATTCTTTTCGAATGACAGGTTCGGGTGTTTGGCCTCGAGATGGCTTGAATAACGCCGTCTGGCTGGTCCGGAAGACCGATAATTCGTCTCATTCGATGCACGCTTATCGGCCGGAAGGGGCGTAAAATGCTTTCTGAATGTTCGCCCAGACCCTCCAACAACTAGATATTTCGAAACTGCGTTCCTGCGTTCATGACGACAAAGGTCAACGCAGCACATATACTGGTGAAGGACGAGGCAAAAGCAAAGAGCCTCCTGGCAATGATCAAATCAGGCGAAGATTTTACCGCGCTCGCAAGGACTCACTCCACATGCCCCTCAGGCAAGGATGGAGGTAGTCTTGGATGGTTCGGAAGGAAGCAGATGGTGCAGGAGTTCGAGGACGCTGCGTTCAACGGGCAGAAGGGAGAGACCGTCGGCCCCGTCAAGACCCAGTTTGGCTGGCATCTTATTAAGATAATAGACAAGGCGTAGCCCAGACGGCGAAAACCATGGTCGTGCCGCCCTTCGAGCGGTGGCAACAGGCACGCTATATGCTGCTACGACGTCAAGTGAATGAATACGGACAGCACAGACTATCTTCTGGCTGAACTGTTCAGGAGATTTCTTCCTTCAAGTCGACGCCAAGACCAGACATGGATCTCTTGTAAGACCTGAGAACTGACGCGTACTCCTTTGTGGGCCGCCTCCTCTCTGCATCCCAACACTCGTACAGGCTCTTGCCCAGAGGTGCGTTCGACAGTTTCGACTCGTACTTCGACAGGAGCTTGTTGGCGATTGCATTCGCATCCGAGAGCTTCATCCCCGCCACAGCATGACCTACCTCGGCTGATATCCGGGGCTCGACCGGCGTTGTCAGGTCCTCGTACCGGTTCGACGCCACTCCCACCGACTCGATGGACATGCCGGCCGTCACTGCTGCCAGAACCGAAGCGGAAGTCTCGAACAGGCACATCGTCGTACACGGTCCGGCGGACGTGTAGTTCAGGTTCAGGCTGATGATGTGCGAATTCCTGCTGACGGCCTGCCCAGTGATGCTGATGACCCACAGCAGCTCCCTGCAGCTGCTGGACACATGTCTCAGATGCAACGGGAACGGCAGTATCCACCCAGCCTGGTAGGTCAACACGCCCATCAGATGGTGAGCGACGTTGGACAGCGCAGTCCCCTCTGCGCCTCCAGCATACCCACCGAGCAAAGGCCCCTCGCACATGCTTATAGGTCCGCCCATCGAAAGTGCGGTGGTGACCTTGTTCAGCCTGGCGAAATCCACCTTCATCGGGTCCATGCAGCAGATCATGTATGCGTCGGATCTGCGCATGCCGTACTTCGGATGCAGCGCCGCAGCAAACGCGATGTCCGACTCCGCCGTCGACAGCGAGTTCATTATCGGTATGCCCTCGCGGCCTACTCGATTGCAGGTCTCCCTCGCAAGCACGGCGTTCCTCATCGCCCCCAGAATTTCCAGCGGGGACGCGGGGCGTATTCTCATGCCGCCAACACGCGTTATGGCTGGCGTCGTTATGCCATTCGTCTCGGGAATCTCGGCATAACCTTCGACGAGGGTGATGAATGACTTGTCGCTTGAGCAGGCCCCGCCGCCCGCGCCAAGGAGGCACCATGGCGGCGTCTTATCTCCTACCGTCCTTCCGCGAAGCATCTTGCGGTCGCGTCCCTCGCCGAGCGCTATCTCCTCTGGTGCCTCGGCCACCGCTCGCCTTATCTCCTTCTCCGAGTATGATATGACCCTCGCCGTGCTCGTGCAATACGCACCGACATCTGCCAGCAGGTCGATGGCGGCTTCCCACATTTCATCCGCCAACGAGCTGTCGTCAGGGATAGGGCACTTCGGATCGAACTTGAGCTTGTACTCCTTGACCTTCTCCTGCACCTTGGGGGCAAATCGGCGCAGCTGGTAGTCGGTCTCGCTCATCGGCGTCCCTTCGAGTGCCTTCTCCATGACGTCGAGGATCTGCACCAATGAATCACTTCCCCTTGACCAGCTTGTTCGCCAGCTTGACCGTGGTAGCTGCGTCCTCACCCCAGCCGTCGGCGCCAATCTCCTTTGACCACTGGCCGGTCGTAGGACCTCCGCCAACCATGAATGCGTGCTTCCTTCGTATCTTCATCGATGTGAGATAGTCGACGATATCCTTCTGCGAACCTATCGTGCTCGACATCAGCGCCGATGCGCCAATGATCTTCGCGGAGGATTTCTGGGCCTCCTCGACGAAAGTCGCGGTCTTCACATCAACGCCAAGGTCCACGACATTGAAGCCGTTCGCCATAAGCATGTTTGAGACGATGTTCTTGCCTATCTCGTGTATGTCCCCCTGGACTGTCCCAATGACGACGGTGCCTTTCGATACCGCCTTGCCCTTCGGTATGAGTGGTATCAGCAACGACGTAGCGGCCCTCATCGCATCCGCTGCGAGCATTAGCTCGGGCAGGTAGACCTCCATCTTCTCGAACTTCTCGCCGACCTCTTCGATTGCGGGAGAGAGGCCCTTCTCGATGGCCTTGAGAGGATCCATTCCGGCTTTGATTGCGTTCTTCGCCGCCTTCTCAGCGGCGGCAGAATCATATGACAGAATCGCATCCGCTAATGCCTCTAACACTTTCTTCTCGTCCATTGACTTACCCCCTAAGTTGAGGACCGCAGAGCGGTCCACGCGGCGACGGGATGACCATCTATGCATAAAAAGGATTCCAGCAGGGGCTGCCCCACACTCCCAGAACCGCCTCTGAACAGGGACTCTGACTCTCCCTTTATGGGCGTGCTGTCAGGTCGTCTCAGAAGTCGTCTACGACCTTCTTGAGCTTGCTGGAAATCTCTCCGTCGAGCTTCTCGGGCTTGTGCTCTGAGATAACCTTCTGGGCCTTCTCACCAGCGACATCCATCAGGTCCTTCCTGCCACCCTCAACCCACGACTCGAAGGGAGACATATCCCACAGCATTGGCAGATAGAAGTTGCGCACCTTCTTCAGCGTGTGCATCTCACTGAGATAATTCTTGCCGATGCCGACGTTCTTGATTACATTGAGCGCAAGCGTGTCGTCGTTGACCTCTATCTCCTTCTGAGAGTTCACCGCGAGGCCCACGATCTCGTGGTCGAGCATCATCTGCTCATACGACAGCAACGTAGAGCCATCAGCCAAGCCGATGCCGTTCATGACCTCGCTTCCGGCTGTTATCAGCGGGGATGTCAGAATGGCGTTCTCTATCGACACGCGAAGGCCGGGTATCCTGGAGCTGCCACCTATACCTCCTGCGGAGCATGGGAGGTTCAGGTACTTCGCCATCTCGGCGTCGCCGATGCTGATGAGTATGGTCTCGGGCGCGCCTGAGTTGTACCCTCCGGTTCTAGGGTCCATGCTCGACTGGACTGAGCCATACAGCAGCGGAGCACCGGGCTCATGCGCCTGCATCGCACACGCAAGGGCCATCGTCTCGGCGTGGTTGACCACTAGGCTGCCAGCGACTGTCGCAGGCCCGGTCAGCCCCATGCTGGCCATGCCCGTTATGTGCACGGGCACATGGTTCTCCGCCCAGACCATCGCAGCATCGGTTGCGCCTCCATCGAGTATCAGAGGCGAAACGGTACACACCATAGCGGACAGGTAATGCCTTTCCTTCAGCTCGTCCTTGGATCCTACGACGGCTGCCGCCATCTCTACCTGGGCGCGAGCCTCCTCGGGGGTGGTGGTCGACTCGGTCTCGATGTGTTTGGACGTGTTCTCCATCGCCGTCTTCAACCCCATGAGCACGTGCTTGTCGGAGGGCATGTCGTTGGCGACGACCATCGGCTCGTAGATACTGAGATAAGGCAGCCAATCACCGAGCACGGCGGTCTTTCGTATGTCTTCGAGAGTCGACTCGCGACGAGACTTCGTCTTGTTGTCCCAGACGTGTATGCCACAGCCGTCGGTCGTGTGGTACTGGTGCCTGCGATCCAACGGGAGATCGTACTCCTCCGTCCTCCCTGCGAGAACTATCTTGGACGGTATCTTCTTGAGAAGTGCTCCGACGAGGTTCGCCGGGTACTTGACGACGCTCGTCTTGTCGTCGACAATGGCGCCCGCACGCTTGAGCGATTCTCTTGCGACACTGCTGTGGACCTTGATGCCCGTTGTCTCGAGCACGTCCAGCGCCGCGTCGTGAATCTTCTTCCTGTCCGAGTCCTTGATGAAGTTCTTCGGCTCCATCACCCTGAATCTGTCCGCAAATGACATTCCACCATCTCCTTAAGCAGGAGGCTCAAGCCCCCGTAGCCCACTTCA
>JBFEPA010000005.1:0-22977 GCA_041550275.1 Thermoplasmata archaeon
ATCCCGGCAGCCGCACCAGAATACTCCAAGGACACCATCGTCCGCAGGGAGAAAGCCTCATGTTATCGACCTGGTTTCTCAATGCTGGGGAATTCGCAGAAACATTGGCATGAGCCACATAGCTCAGATGGCGAAGACGGATGGTCAAAGAGTCTCTTGCTACGCGCAAAACGAAGGGGACAATCGCGAGCCAGTCCTCATTGTGAATTGCGGCTTTTCAACACGCACGAGGAAACGAATTCCGTCACTAGCCCCGCATGATTGTAGGTCAATCTCGTTTAAGTTGTCGAGTATCGTTTTCATCACAGTAGAGCAATACAGAGCGAGGAAAGCGGCTCGACGATGCTGAGGAAGGAACAGCGGAGGAGTACCTTGTCGGATGAGAACCAAACGGACAAAACCGGCCCAACAGTAGCAGTGTATCTGTGCAGGTGCAGTGGTGAGATATCGCAACGTGTGGATCTCGAATACGTCACTAAATGCATTTCGCTCTTGCCTGGAGTGAGAAGCGTCGAGATCAGCGACGCTCTTTGCTCTAGTGAGGGACGGGCATTCATGAGGGAGAGCGCAGACAGGAACACACCAAGCATGGTCGTCATCGGTGCCTGCTCCCCAGAGGTTCTCGATACTCCGCTGACTCAGGACCTTGCGGAGGCGGGTGTCAACAAGTACCTTGTTGAACATGTAAGCCTGAGAGAAGAGTGTGCATGGGTTCACTCCGACAGGCAAGATGCAAGCCTGAAGTCGGCCGCTCTCATGAGGGGTGCCCTTCAAAGAGTCCACAAGCAGGAACCTCTGGAAGACATGACTTTCCAGGTGACAGGGGCCGCTCTCATCATAGGAGCGAGTGAACCGGGGCAGACCGCGGCAAAGAGAATCGCTGCATCAGGATTCAAGGTATACATCGTCGATGAAGCAGAAGGAATTGTGGGAGATGGCGTGAATCGGAGTGCTGCAGGGGTCGGCTCCGTCGAAGGTCCCTCCCAGCCATCTCTGGGCGATCTCCGGCTCGGGGAAGGCGTGAGGCTATTCCTGAGGTCGGATGTAGAAGCCATAGACGGCGGGGTAGGCAAATGGGCGGTAAGAGTGAAGACTCCGGAAGGCGTGAAGTGTTTCGATATCGGCACGATCCTGATAATGACGCAACCGTCCAACCAAGCCCCTGCTGAGAAGAATAGATCCGAGGCGTCCGCCCCCTCCGATGGCACCAGAAGGATTCTGCGTATGCTGCACGTTGGGCGCGGAGAAGACATGACGATTAGGCGCCTTAAGAAGATGCGTGCGCCTGATCTCAATAGAGGAGTTTTCGTACTTGAGTCTTCAATTGGGCTCGGGGACGCAGCTCCCCCCCTTGATGAAGCGACGGAAGCTGCAGACGTTTCCATCGGCATCATGCGAAAGGGGGTTACTAGCATACCTCGAATAATCGCTCGTGTCGAGGAGTACAGATGTCGCGGTTGTGGGAAATGTGCTGACGTGTGCGAGTATGATGCCGTCAGTCTCGTTGAGCGCGAGGGGGGCATCAAAGTGGCCCACATCGATGAATCGCGCTGCGAGGGGTGCGGGCTCTGCAGAGTCGCGTGCTGCAACGGGTCGATGGCGTTGCTTGGATACACGACCACGCAGCTTCTGGCAAACATGATGGGCATCATCGAGGAGATGAGTCCATGAGCGACAGTGGATTCGAGCCGAGCATTATAGCGTTCGCATGCGCATGGGGAGCCAGTGACGCATTGCTCGAAGCGGGAAAGAGCAGACACGAATATCCTGCCAACGTCAAGGTTCTGAAGGTGATGTGCAGCGGATCGATAGATCCTGCGTTATTCATTCAGGGTTTCGAGAACGGTGTGGACGGATTTGCCGTAATAGGCTGCCCCAAGGATGAATGTCACTACGGCAAAGGGAACACTGTCGCCGAGGAGAGGTTGACCCACATAAGGCATCTATTGGACCTGTTGGGCCTCGGGTCGAGGAGGGTCGTCAACGTGTGGGTGTCACCAGCTGACGAGGAACATCTGGCGAACGCTCTGCGTACGTTCGTAGATGACATACGCAAGCTGGGGCCGGTCCCGAAAGGTAGGAGGGATACGGCCAAGAAGGCGTCAATCGAAGAGGTCAATGATGAAATCAAGTACCTGATAGACGAGACGAAGGCCTACAAATGTGTAGAATGTGGAAAGTGTACGGTTGTGTGCCCTATCCCAAAGTTCGAACCCGAATTCGCCATGCCCAGAGTCGTGGTGCTCAGATCTCTCGAGGGACTGACCGAGCATCTTGTCGATGACAAGGACATCTGGACCTGCACTACCTGTGGTCTATGTAACTCGCTATGCCCGTTCAAGGTAGATTACTGTGGATTCATACAAGGACTTCGTATCCAGGCAAGGACCCTTGGCCACCAGCCAGTATGCTCACACCGAGGACTCATTCACTCATCGATGAGGATAATGGCGAAGACAGACCTGAAACAGGACCGGCTGCATTGGATACCGCCCGATTGCAGCGTCAGCGAGAGTAGCAAGGTCTTCTACTTCGTCGGGTGTTTGCCGCATTTCGATGCAATCTTCTCTGATAGGAAGCTCGACCTGTCAGCCATCTCAGCTGCGAGCTTGAAGCTCATGAACGCTGCTGGTATCAAGCCGAACGTGAGCGCGCAGGAAAGATGCTGTGGCCACGACCTTCTTTGGACGGGGGACGAGGCCAACTTCCTGAAACTCATGGACAAGAACCTGAAACTCATCAGAGAAAGCGGCGCGGAGAAGGTAGTGTTCTCGTGCCCGGAGTGCTTCAGAACGTTTTCGGTCGATTATCAGGAGTTCGAGGGTGATCTCGGATTCGAACTTGTACATATGTCAGAGTATCTCAAGGGGCTGATGGACGAAGGGAAGCTGACATTTCCCAAGAGGGATACCACGATCCCGGTGACTTACCATGACTCGTGCAGGCTCGGAATACACATGGAAGTCATAGACGCTCCAAGAGAGCTTCTTGAGGCCGCAGGCATGCAAGTTCTGGAGATGGAGAACACGAAGAACAGATCTTACTGCTGCGGAAACTGTGCTTGGACGAATTGCTCATCGACCACGATGAGAATTCAACTTGAGAGGATGAAGCAAGCAAGGCGCACTGGAGCTAGCTGCCTCCTCACATCGGATCCGAAGTGTCAGATCCACCTTTCCTGCGCGACAGCCGGGGATCTGCCCATCGACAGAGATCTGGTGGACATACCTGTGAAGGACATCGCGATAGCACTTGCAGAGCTGCTGCCGAAGACATAGGTGGAACACCAATCCAGAGTATTCCGTAAGGCGGCCAGTGTTTCTGGATGGCCACACGCGTATCAGTCCACGGATTTGCCCAGGCTGCGCTTACTGCCCTCTTGTCTCCTCTCAGCCATAACTACGGGAGATGCTCATGCAGGTCCATCGGCCCCGGTCCAACCAAGCAAGTCATCAAGGAAGACGAACAGCCGTTCAAGCCGTAACCATCCCGCTGATTGCATCCAGGAAACGAACATCTGGATACTGTGGGGGACAAATCCCGGCAGCCGCACATTATCTCCACGAGAAAAGGAGAGATTGTGACAAAAAGAACGTGGGGTTTTCTGGCTCTGATCATCCTACCTAGAGCTCAGGCGTAGACCATGGGATATTCCACCACACCTGACCCGGACAGGCATCCGGATCGGTCGTGTCAAACCACCACTGCGCCGTTGTTCCCACCGGTCCATCCCAAACGTGGACGCATGGGAGCCACCAGAAGGCCTCGAGGCCTCCAATCGAGGCTGCCGAGAACTGCACCTCGAATCTCGAACCCTGGACGGTGAACGGCAGGATCTCAAGGACATTCCCTGTTATCTTCTCACCCTCTATCAGCACGGCGTAGTATTCGAGTCCGTCGTAGTTCAAGGCGACCGTGAACAGTGACGGTGTGGGATTGTAGATGTAGTGCCAGGGTTCTGCATCAATCCACATGGTGTATGCCACGTGCTTGAGACCAGAGGGTAGTGCGAGCCCTTCATCCGGCAGTGCGGCCGCAAGCTCCATTCCGAATGTGAATGTCTGCCCATTCAGCGAGAGCGAATAGGACAACGCATCGAAGTAACCCGCTTTCACGAACAATGTGTTCTCATTCCATCGGACCGTCACATCGCAGGTTTCAGGATCGTAGCCCTTGCCTAGGTCGCCTAGCCTATCAGGGACCACGACAGCCGCAGGTCCAGCCGAAACTGGCTGAACGAGCATGATTACGACCATCAATGACGTCGCAATTGGCAGTAGTGCTTTCTTCATTCCTTCACCTCCTCCCCGAACCACCGAGGGGTTCTTCATGCCTCAGTCAAGAGCGCTTGCTGAGGACAGTAGATAGGTTAGCGCCAACCACATTCATATCTATGCGTCAACGTGACCGATACTGGGCCGCCACCGAGTAGCATGCCACAGTACAGTTCTAGTCCGGTTATGATTGACAAACAGGATTCCTTCGGCGGGTGGGAGATGGCTCTGTCCTTCGCTCCCGAACAGGCTGTTCTTGACTCAGCCCGGACGAGGACCAAGCGCCTCGGCAGGCCTCGACTTGTGCGCCTGTTCTGAGGGCAGTTCGTTCCGCCATGTCGAGTAGATGCGCTGGAAGTAGGTGAAATTGAACATAGATGATGCGACATCCTCGTCTTCGCCAATCACTTCAATGATCTTCCGTATCTCCGGCATCTTGTTGGACCAGAACACCAACATGAGGAAGCCGGGGAGGTTGGCGTATGTCCTGAAGTACGCTTCCCTGAACGGATGTTTCAGGAGGAGTCTCTTCGCAACCTTCACTTTGTCGGAACCCTCCTTCACGTTGATGTGTCCTACCACGCAGGAGTCGCCGAACAGATAGGCGTCTGTGAACACGTGCAACTCCAAAGAGCCTTCTGAGATCATATCGTCCAAGTGCTTCCTCACGGTCTTGGGTGTGGCTCCCACCAGCTCTGCGATATCCGCTACCGGCTTACGGACATCGTCCTTAATCGAGGAAATGATCCTGAGATCCAGTGGAGAGAGTTTCTTGTAGTGCGACTTCCTCTCCACGACCCCGTCCACAGAGTAGTCGGACCACAGACCGTCATCCAAGCAGAAGATCCCCACAACGGGCTCTAGCATCTCTGCTACCTTCTTGACGAACTCCGCGAAGCCATCGAGCTCTCCTATGTTCCTCAGCTCACCGACAACGTAGACATAGTTGCCCCCAGCGAACACAACACGGCGGGTGCGCTCATTCGCCCCGAGCCTTCTCAGCGTGTTCTCGCCAGGCGAGGTCCTGACTCTGCCGAAGACCACAACTGGAACTGCGGATAGATAAGGATATGATATGCCGGCGGTCATGTGTTGAATCACGCCAATCCTCTTCATCTCTCCAATCCGACGGTAAACCGCTTGCTTGGACAATCCAAGCTTATCCGCGAGATCCTGAAGATGGGTTCTTGGGGAGGCGATGATGAGCTTCAACAACTCCCTATCAGTATCATCCATTTCCTTCGGAGTGCTCACGGAATGAGAGATATTGAAGTTTTCTCTTGAGGACCGGCTTTCACGCTGGCCTTCGATGCCGCAAGACGAAGGGAACACGGTGGCAGGCGTTTGAGTTCTGCTGAATGGCGGTCGCGGAGCATGCAAAGGGGTTATACCCCAGATTCTACATGATTGGCACAGAGATGATGAAGGACGTTCACTTCGAGCACCCGAGAGAAGATGACCTTGCCAGAATGACCAGAATCTACAATGACTCAAGAGTAGACTTGCCGTCTCACAGGATTCTCAAACCAGAGGAGATCAAAGCATACACCTTCCTTGACAATGATTTCGATCCGAAGGGCGCGTGGTTGGCCTATTCTGACGGGGAGGCGGTCGCCTATGCTGACGGGTTTGTCGACAAGAAGAGACTTGAGTACGGGAAGAGAGACGCATACATCGATCTGGAGATGATGAGATCTCACAGACACACTGGAATCGAAGAGGCGCTCGTTTCCAGAGTGCTGAAATATCTGAGCGGACGTGAAATCGAAGGTGCCCTGGCTCAGTATCACGAATTCGATATCTGGAGGAAGAACCTGCTGGATGATGCTGGATTCGGTGAGATTCGCAGGTACTACGAGATGGTGAGAAGAGGAAGCGGCGACTCCGTCACGCCAACCTTTCCTCATGGGATCCGAGTGGATCGCACGCTCGTCGGACAGTCGTCTTATGATGTCTTCTCCAGAATTGCCGACATCCGCAATGAATCGTTTGTTGACCATTTTAACTACGCCCCTGTTCCTGCCGAGCGGTTCAGGAATTTTCTGGAATCCGGAGATACGATATTCTCAGTCACCTTCGTGGAGGATGCACTGAAAACTGTCGGCTTCGTTCTCAATGAAGACAGGCCTCCACGAGAAGGCGATACCAAAGAGAGAGAAGGGTGGGTATGCATACTGGGAGTCATCATGTCGCACAGGAGGCAAGGGATTGGGCGGGCGCTCCTGATGGATAGTGTGAACTGGTTAACCGAGCGGGGTGCGAGGACGATTCGACTGTTGGTGGATGCAGAGAACGACAAAGCCCTCGGAATCTACAAATCAGCAGGTTTCGAAACAGAATCCGTTGAGGTCTTGATGAGGAAGAACCTGATTGCCGGTGCGTAGGTTCTGAACAAGAAAGCTAGACTGGAGATTCGATCGGCCCGGCAATCCCCCTTCGCTTCGAGATGAGGGGGATTGGACATAGCTTGCATCAGGCGAATGGCCTGGCAGCCGCACAACACATCTCCCGCCACATCTTGCCGACGGGTGGTGCATACTGCCGTCCCCAGGAGAAGTCAATGTCTGAGGACCATTCCAGGCCGCTCCTGGGTGAACCCCCCATTCTCGTAGACGATCCTCCCGTTCACAATAACCGTTCGTATGCCTGAAGGAGGCCTCGCTGGCTCGATAAAGTTGCCGGTCTCGCTTATCGAGTCCTTGTCGAATAACACGAGGTCCGCAAATGAGCCTTTCCGAAGGACTCCTCTGTCAGGAATGCCCAACCTCTCTGCGACCAGCGAGGTTGCCTTTCTGATTGCCTCCTCAATGGTCATTGTACGCTTCTCGTTCACCAAGAGCCTCAGGTAGTGCGGGAACATGCCGTATGCAGTTGGCGGGGGTGAGTTGCACAGGCTCTTCGGTGCCTCCGGCCCATGCACCTCGGCGTCGCTGCATGGCATGGCAAGTCTATGGGAAAGGAACACGGTATTGGCTGTCTCGGTCCCTCTCTCGTCGCGGAACTGAACCCATATCGTCTCTGGATCCTCGAGCAGAATGTCTAAGAGCACACTCACCGGGTCCCGTCCTAATCTTGCAGAAATCTCACCGACGACCATCCCCTCGTACTCCCTATTCGAGCATCGCAGCACCCTGAATGAGTTCATCCAGTATGGGTCAGCCATCGTGTGTATCATCTGAAGCTTGAGCCTGCCCTTTCTGTACCCATCAAAGACCGCCTCTCTGAATTCCGTGGATTGCAGCCTCTGCATGAGCTCGTCCCCAGCTACTCCTCCGAGCCATTCCTCGAACTCGTCCCTCAACAAGGCCCCTGTGGATATGCAGTCGGCCGAGGCGACGACATCGAATGCGATGTCGACCCCCTCCTTTATCGCGTCATCGATGATGTCCAACGTTGCCTCGGCCATCGCCTCCTCCAGGTATTCGGGATGAGGTTGTGTGATTCTGAAAACGTTGGACAAATGGGCGATTTGCAGTCTCACTCCCGATCTCCGCGCCACCTCGATTGCCTCGAGCAGCCCTCGATACCTCCCGACCCAGACATCGTCTATTGGCCCGTGGAAGATGCCGTATCCGGTCTCGGCCATGTCTGCAGAGGGCCATTGACTCTGAGTGTGCCTCGTGTGTGGCGAGTAACATCCATTGTGCTCCCGAGCGATTTGAGCGAGCTCCACGAGTTCATCGAAGGATGCATATTCCCCCGGGCCGGGGTCAGTTATCGATGACACGCCAAGTGCGCCATTCTCCATCGCCTCCGCCGCCAGCACCTTCATCTCTTCGATTTCGAGCTTCTCGGCCTGGCGCTTGAAGTCGTCGCCCATAACGGCGATGCGCAGAGTATTGTGACCAACATACGAGGCGAAGTTGACAGCAATGCCCGCTGACTCCACCTTGTGGAGGAACTCCCCAAAAGACCTCCAGTCAATAGGGAAACCCATCTTCTCCCTGATTGCATCCCCATACTCGTCCAAGGACAGAGTCGTTGGATAGGTATCGCCCCCGGGTCTGACGTCATGCCACCACTCCCAAGCATTCACCATTGTCGCAGAACAACAGTGCCCGATCGGCGCCATGGACTCGCCACAATGCCCTGCAACGATCGTCGTCACTCCCTGCATCAAGAAATTCGCCGCGAGAGGGTTTCTGAGAATAGCGGAGTCTCCGTGTGTGTGCGGATCTATGAACCCCGGAGCTGCGACGAATCCTTTGCCATCGAGTTCTTCGCGGGAGTCGTTCTTGATGACACCGACAGCTGCTATTCTGTCACCCAGGATGGCGATGTCTGCAGTGAACGGAGGCAGTCCAGTTCCATCGACGATAAGCGAGTCTCGAATGACCTTATCGTACTCCGTGGACACCATCCGTCCTTTCCCCCTGGCTCGAGGACAAGCCTTATCTCCAAATAAACCCTACTCCGCCCGCTGCGACGGGGCCTGTCGCGGAAGGTGGTTGAGATGGGCAGAGGTGAGTTCGAAGGGCTTTCATGGGCCAAGATGGTAGAGAGACAGAAGAAGAACCTGACGATGGACAAGCCTCTGTTCATCACGGTATGCCCGACGGGCTGTCTGTTCTCGAGGAAGCAGAATCCGAATCAGCCCTACACCCCGGAGGAAATCTCCAAGGAGGCGATTGAGTCTTATGAGCAAGGGGCCTGTCTCGCCCACCTCCACACGAGGGATGAGACAGGGGATTCTCTCACCAATACGGATGTCCTCACGTCAACGATCCGTCCAATACTGGAGAGATGTCCCGACATGATCATCCAGCCGAGCGCGGCGGAGGGGTATCACCCGGAGTCTGGCGATTACAGCTACGAGACCATGAAACCGATGGTCGAAGCGCTCCATGGAATCGACAAGAGATACATGCAGTCAACGATATTCACGCCGATATCGTATTACATCGACGGATCAATCTGTCTCGCGACTCCTGAGAACGCGGTGAAGACCGTCGAATTCCTGCAGTCACACGGTATCAAGCCGGAATTCATGGCTCATGACGGCGAAGGCATCATGAATGTGAGGGACTGGCTCATCGAACCGGGTATCTTGAGGAAGCCGCCCATGATCTCGCTTGGCCCCGGCATGCACAACTCGGTGGAGACGTACCCTGACCCGTGGGGCATGCTCTACCTCCTGAGCCTGATGAAACTGGTTCCGGAGGGTTGTGTCACTGGAGTCAGCATTGGGGGGAGGAACTGGCTCCCGATGACGACTCTAGCCATCATGCTGGGAGCAGATTTCGTACGCGTGGGGATGGAAGATCAGCTGTGGCTGTATCCACACAAAGATGAGAAGATGTCCAGCAACGCCAACGCTGTCAGGAAGATCGCCACGATCGCGAAGGAGCTCGGCAGGGACATCGGCACTCCAGAGCAGGCGCGAAGCCTGCTACGGATGGAGTAGTCGTTGCCGTTCAGGCACATCGACCCAATTCGTGGCTCGTAGGAGGCTGATCTGATCACGAAGCTGAGAGTGGGGGTAATAGGCCTGGGCCATGTAGCTCAGGTATGTCATCTTCCGGGGATTGCACAATCTGGGCTCGTAGAGGTTGTGGCGGGCTCCGAGCTGCGCGAGAACCTGCTCAGGGAGGTATCTGCGAAGTGGAACCTGAGTGCGTATCGCGACTACGATGAGATGCTGGAGCAGGAGGAGCTGGACATCGTCTGCGTGCTCACTGGACCTCGACACTCCACTGAGGTGGCATGCAAGGTGGCCGATGCGGGAGTGAATGTCCTCATAGAGAAGCCCATGGCCCTTACTCTGGTCGAGGCCGAAAGAACGGCCAGTCGATGCCGCGAGAACGACGTGAAGCTGTTCTACGGAGAATCATTCAGATTCTTCCCGACTTTGCGCAAGGCCAAGGAGATTGTGGACTCGGGCCAACTGGGGAGGCTGCAGCTCCTCCTCGAGACCGTTGTTGGCGGCAAAGGGGCGATAGGGTTCGAGGAGTATGGAATCTACCCGAAAGGCGCTCCTGGCTCAGGACCGATGGGGCTGACGGACCATGGCATACACCTCGTGGACATCTTCAGATGGCTCACCCGGCAAGATATGGCCTGGGTGTTCGGGCGAGGAAACAGGTCGGGCTCCCCTCCCCTAACTGAATTCATGACGATGGGAACGGAGGAGGGAGCGGTAGCCCAGTTCGTGGGCAGCGAGGCAACGGTGCCGTCCGACCTGCCAGGAGAAGGCATACACAGCCTCGGCCCGTACGATGGGGGCGGGCCAGCCTGGGACCCCAACCCCATCAGCTTCCGGATACATGGCACAGAAGGTGCCCTGAGAGCATTCCCGTACGCAAACAAACTGTTCCAGTTCTCCGTTGATGGGCATTGGGAGGTTGAGGTGATGAATCGTCCTCACCCGGGTCAGTTCGGGCTCCAAATCGACTCCTTCGCGAAGAGCGTGATCGAGGACTCGGTGCCTGAAGTGACGGCCGATGACGGCATCATGGCCCTCAAGGTGATACTCAAAGCCTATGACAGCTTCGAGCGTTTTGACATGGAACGAAGCTTGACTGAGGGATGCTTGTCGACCGATAGACAGAACTGAATTCACACAGGAAAGACAGGTCGTGAACACCGTCGCTCAAGTGCGAAAAGACTGAGAGGAGATACTATGTCAAGAATCGGTGGGTTCGTCCTGAGGGGGGAGCGCGAATGGCGATGAGTCGGAATGCCAAGGATAACATCCTGATGACCATACTAGGATTTGCGTTCTTCCAGAATATCCTCATGCTAAACAATTTCCTGATCACAATTGATCCGATGTTTGAAGAGCTGATCATCCTCGGATGGGGGCTTCTCGGAGTCGGCGCATTGCTGGTCGTTGCCTCCGTGTTTACACTCATGAGAAAGGGGACCGACAACCTCGTCGAAGGTGGAGTCAACAGCATCGTTCGGCACCTGATGTACGTGGGAGGAATGGTGATGTTCATCTCTCATGTTTTCTTCGGCCAGAACCTTCCGATGGGAATCAGCAGTGTTCTGGCTGCGTACTGCTGCTACTTGCTCATCCAGTCGGAGGACCAGCAGATCACCGAGAAATTCGGCGATCAGTACAGACTATACGCACGGAAGGTGCCAAAGATGAACTTCGTGGTTGGCATAGGACGCAGGCTCCACTCGAAGGCGGGTTCGTAGAAGAGCGCGCGCACTCCGACTACTGGCTCCGCACTCTGAAGGTGTCACCGTGGACTCCGCCCTCAGCTGTCCCGCCTCAGAATTCCTCCGAGACAGGAAGGATTCATCCCAGGATATGTGCGCGGGCGTGTCTTCTCAGTCAGCGACACCCCAGTAGGCCTGCAGGAATTCCAACCAGCCCATGTTCGGGAAATCGAAAGTCGAGTAGATCTTGAACCCGCCCCAGACAGTATCGTAGTATCCGATCGTGTACATGCTGTAGCTCGGGGGAAACAGTATGCCCATCCCCTTGTACCCGTACATATCGCTGTTCTTTGTGACTCCCATCCCAATCATGGCCTCTGAGTACGCCTCCAACACCGCTTGACAGGCACCGTACGCAGGATCGCCCTTCTTGACGGCGCCCATTATCTGCTCGACGAAGATTGGCATGTCCGTCCAGCCCTCGCACCGAGCGCCCCATGGCATCATGGAGACCGCCTGGGCTGCGTTAATGATCTGCCTGTACTCGCCTATGTTCGCGGTCAGAACCTCGGCCATCGCTGTAACTGCATCCCCCAAGGCAGGTATCTTGGACATGTCGAACACGGACTGGGTCGTCAGTATCTCGGACATGTACGGTGGCTCGCTGAACAGAGCGGTGAACTCCTCGACTATGACCAGGCTCAGCTCCCTTGCGCTTATCTCGGGCTCTGATATCATCCTCTGGATGATCTTATCATACGAGAACCCGCGCCACCCGATGTAGCTCTCACTCGCTACAAGGTAGTCCAGGCTCAACCCCTTCGAGTAGTATTCGTACACGGTCTCCATCTGGCCAATGGAGCACTCATCGGTTGCGATGATGTCCAGATGATACCCTTCCAGCGCAGAGATCATCTCGTGATGGCTCAACCAGTCCCAGTCGGTGCCTGGCTCGCTCCCCGGGAGAGTCGTGTCCACGCCGACGCCTCCGGTTGGCGTGCCGTGGTCCCAGAAGAACAGCAGCATGTGCTCGGCCGGGAAGTATGAGTCACTGTACTCCACGAACCCCCTAAGGGTCTCGGGGTCGCCCATGTTGATCTCCCCGTAGCTCTCTAGCATGACCATGTCGTTGTCCAGGATGCGGTAAAGGTAGGCCGGCTCGTTCAGCCTGTCGACGAGCATCAGGACGTTGACGTCTCCGCTCGAGCCGCCATCCTTCAGCTCTTGGAAGTCCTCCTCGGTGTATGGGTCGAGGTCGTTATCGGCCAGCAGATACACGAGCACGGACCATTTCGCAGTCGCCTCGACATCTTCGTCAGCGGCCTTCGACGCACCGGTCCCTGCACCTTCGGACGCGGGGACAATCGACACCGCCAAGAACAGTAGCACAACCCCAGTACCTATCAGTCTGCGCACTAACTCCCCCCTAGGCTCCTCCCATGACACGACTTGTCAGGGCATGTCGGTATTGCGCACTGACTAATTAAAGTTGGCCACCACAGACTTGTCCACAAGCGCATCTCTCATATGCGTGGATTGGCCAAGCGTGCCTTCGGGCACACCCCGAGGGCCCATCCACGGCAACTCCGCAAAGAATGAAGACGAAGCAGCCTACGCACTCACCGAGATCTTGCCTTCGGAGACCATCTGCTTGCGTTCCAGCGATGTTCGATACCGAGTGGTCAACACGGAGGCCATCGGCAGCGGCCAACGCACTGCACCCCCGTACCATCCTGCTCGTGCCGAGTTGGATTCACTACCGTGGACGGGCAAATCGGGGAGGCGCCCTCCCACGACGCTGTTCCCTCCGTAACCCACGAAAGCCAGCATGGCAGAGGTTGTTAAAGCGAATGTTTTAATAGCATGATGCGCATCTGTGTACAATGATACACATCAGAATGGTGAGCCCATGAAGAACCAGAAGATCATCAAGAGCCCACACGCGTTCCAACTGCTGGCTGATGAGACGCGGATGAGAGTCGTCTACCTGCTCCGGGCGAAGGAGATGACGGTGAGCCAGATCGCCTCCGAGCTCGGGTTGACGCCTCAGACGATCTATCATCACATCAAGAAGCTCCGAGAGGCGGAGATGGTTGAGGTCGCCAGAGAGGAGCGCATAGATCACCTCATAGAATACTACTACCGGGCCACGGCTGGAGTATTCCACTTCGTGGATGGAGTCTGCCCTGAGGAGCGAAGGAGCCCGAAGAGAATCAGGAATCTCCTGAAAGCCCTCAGACCCCTAGGATTTGATGCGAATCACAGCTCGAAGCAGATATCCGCCATCGTGAAACTGAAGGAAGATCTGAGGCGTCAGAGAGATAGCCCTGACATCCTCGATGAGATCTACGAAATGGATGAATTCGATTCATCCACAGAGAGAGACCTCATCGAGTTCGCGTTGATGATGAGGATGAATGACCGCGAATTCGAGAAGTATATTGAGAATCAGCGGATGCTCAGGGAACTGCTACTGTCCCGGAGACCTGACAAAGGCAAGGCTTAGGCCAGTGTCATCAGAAGACCGGACGGTTCGGGACGGTGTCCTCTATGGCCGGAAGAAGCGTACTCTGGAAACACGGAGACTTCCTCAATGTTTGGGCAGCTGAGACAGTCTCCGTGTTCGGAAGCCAGTTTTACCTGCTCGCGATGCCGCTCGCAGCGGTGCTAATCCTCGATGCCACCGCATCCGAGATGGGCATGCTGTTCGCGGTGGAGATGCTGCCATTTCTGCTCTTCGGCCTGCTCGCGGGCGTCATTGCGGACAGAAGGGGCAGAAGACAGATCATGATAATCTGCGACCTCGGAAGGGCCGGGGTCCTCGCGGCAATACCTGTGACCTGGTATCTTGGGATGCTGTCTTGGCCGGTTATGTACGGCGTCGCTTTCACAGCCGGAGTGTTTACGGCTTTCTTCGACATCTCCTACCAGGCATATCTGCCGACACTTGTGGGGCGGTCAGAGCTGCTCGACGCGAACAGCAAACTCGAGACGAGCAGGGCCTCCTCGCAGGTCGCTGGACCGAGCATAGCTGGGCTCGCAGTGGATGCAGTGGGGGCGCCGATAGCCATCTTCGCGAACTCCATCTCATTTCTAGGCTCCGCATTCTTCCTCTTCCGAGTCAAGATACAGGAATCCATCGCGAAGGATCGAGCCCAGAAATCCACCCTGCAAGAGATCAGAGATGGGCTGGACATCGTGTTCTCGAACAAGATGCTCAGGGGGATTGCTGGGTGCACTGCGACTGCCAACCTGTTCGGAAGCATGTCATATGCGATACTGATGCTCTTCATGGAGAGCTCACTCGAACTCGGGGCGAGCTGGATAGGCGCCATATTCGCAGTCGGCGCGCTCGGAGCGGTGCTTGGCGCCTTGGTATCGTCGCGGATAGTGTCCTCTCTGGGCCTTGGGAAGACGATAGTGGTCTCCGCGGCCCTGTCCAGCGTGCCCACCATGCTCATGGCCTTGGCGTTCCCTGAGAATGCGATACTGGTTCTGATGCCTATCTGGTTCGTCAACGGGCTCCTGTCCGTCGTCTACAACGTGAATCAGGTGAGTCTGCGCCAGTCCATAACGCCGGACCATCTCCAAGGGAAGATGAACGCGACCATGCGGTTCCTTGTCTGGGGTGTGTTCCCAATAGGCGGCCTCATCGGCGGAGTCCTTGGAGATGCCCTCGGTCTGCGGACCACGATATTGATATCCGGGGTCGGGATGCTGACATCAGTCTTCTGGGTGTTCTTGTCTCCGGTCAAGGAGGTAGCGTCCATCCCAGAGCAAGCAATGCAGCTCGGCTGCAAGAAGACCCCGGAACCTACTTGACGAAGTGGAGCACCCCGACCTTGAGTTCGGGGTCGAGAGATCGCTTGGAGCGTGCGCCGCCGAGCCTTGTCAGCAGTATCTCGTTGCTCATCCAGACCTTGCCGCGCAGAAGATGGCCGCCGAAGGCTTTGTGTTCCTTATCCGCAACTGTCGCGTGTATGTGTACCCTGTTGTCCCCTTCACTCGAAACAGAGCCCTGAAGACACAGCAATTCATGAGGGGTATCGAAGCTCTTCTTTGCGTACGTGCCCCTGTCAAAGAAACCGATCTCGAAATCCGCAATCATCCCCAAGCCTGTCGTCACAGCCATCGTGGACCGCTCGTCCTCGGCTGCGCGCATGACTGACTCGAGTATGTCCTCTCCATTCTCCAACCTGAGCATCACGAAGGGGCCGTCCCTTACGACTTCCATCCTCGCACCATCTAGCGTATCCTGTTCTGCCTATTAGGAACTTGACGGCATGCGACAATGGCGAAAGTAAGATCAACCAGATCACGGTTGGCCGGAGTAGCGTGGTGGAATGGGAACTGATGTAGCGGACCGCCTTCAGGCATGGCACGGGGAGAGCTGGCACACTCCCAGGGGTCGGATGATCAGAGATATCGTCTATGCCATTGACACGGGACTCATAACGACCGTTGCGTTTCTCGCGGGTGTCTCCTCCATCATCAGCGAGAACGACAAGATAGTCCTCGCAGGTGTCGCCCAAATCTCCGCCGGGGCTATTGCGATATTCTTCGGGGCGTACATATCGGCAAAGGCCCAGAAGGATTTCTTCGAGAGCCAGATCCAGCGGGAGAAACGGGAGATCGAGGACCTTCCAGAGAAGGAGACCCAGGAGATCCGGGAGATATTCGCAGAGTACGGCTTCGCGCCCGAGGAACAGGAAATCGCCGTCCGGAGGATAACAAAGAACAAGGACCTGTGGCTCAAGTTCATGGTCCAGGAGGAGATAGGCATCTCCCCTAGCCAGATAGATAAGCCCCTCCAGATAGGAGGGGTCTCTTCCCTGTCATTCCTCCTCGGGGCTTTCCCCGCGATACTGCCCTTCCTGCTGTTCGATGACGTACGTCTGGACCTGCTCATAAGCGCGGCTGCGATCCTAGCGTTCCTGTTTGCAATTGGGATCTGGAAGACCAAGCTGACGAAGGTCAAGTGGTGGGTCAGCGGGCTCGAGACGCTTGCGATAGGCGGGTTGTCGTGTGGGCTCGGATTCCTATTCGGCAGGATAGTGCACGCCCTGGTGGGCTAGCTCACTGAACCGACTCGAACACGGGACCGATGCGCTCCATGGCCCAATCGATCTCCTCCTTCGTTATGACAAGGGGTGGGGCGAACCTGATGGTCCTTTCATGGGTGTCCTTTGCCAGCACGCCCTGGACCATCAGCTTCTCGCAGATCGGCCTGACCGTCTCGCTCGGACCCAGGTGGAACTCGACCCCTATGAGGAGACCTTTGTGCCTGATCTCCTTGATCTTCTTTGTCCTGAGCGCACTCAGCCTACTGACGAAGTACTCGCCCATCTTTGTCGCCCTCTCGGCTAGGTTCTCGTCGATGAGCACGTTGAGCGACTCCTCCGCGATAGCGCACGCCAGCGGATTCCCCCCGAAAGTGCTCCCATGGCTACCAGGTGTGAAGACGCTCATTATCTCCTTAGATGACAGGCAGGCCGAGACAGGATAGACGCCTCCGCCGAGGGCCTTGCCGACGCACAGTATGTCCGGTCTGATCCCCTCGTGCTCGAATGCGAACATCTTCCCCGTCCTGCAGAACCCTGTCTGAATCTCGTCCAGAATCAGCAGAACTCCTTTCTCCGTGCAGATGTGCCTCAGCTCCTTGAGGTAGCCTGGGGACGGCACGTTGATGCCCGCCTCCCCCTGGATCGGCTCCACGAGGATGGCTAGGGTGTCCTTGGTGATTGCATTCTCGAACGCTTTCGGGTCGTTGTACGGTATCGTGACGAACCCCGGGGCAAAAGGACCGAAACCCTTCCTGGAGCCCGGATCGCTGGAGAAGCTGATTATCGTCGTGGTCCTCCCATGGAAGTTCTCCGCGCAGACTATGATCTCTCCCCTGTCCTCTGGCATGCCCTTCTTCATGTGCGCATAGCGCCTGGCGAGTTTGATGGCGGTCTCGACGGCCTCTGCGCCTGTGTTCATCGGCAGGGCCATCTCCATCCCGCTGACCTCGCACAGCTTCTTCAGGAACCTGCCCATCCGATCGTTCGAGAAGGCCCTGGAGGTCAAGGTCACTCGCTGCATCTGCGCCACGACGGCCTTCACTATGCGATCGTTCAGATGTCCCTGGTTGACTGCGGAGTAGGAACTCAACATGTCGATGTACTGCTTCCCCTCGACGTCCCACACCCAGACGCCCTTCGCCTTCGCCACCACTACCGGAAGCGGGTGGTAGTTGTGCGCGCCGTATGCACCCTCGAGCTCGAGGTATTCCTTAGCGTTCATGTCTTCACTCCCCGATGGTCCGCGCGGATGCCGGACACTCCGATGGAATACCCTCACTGCTTAAAACCATTCTCAGGCACAAGAGCAGGCGTAGGGGATCATGCTGCCTTCTCGATGAACCCCAAGCGCAACAGCATCAGGGACATAATCGCGCCCCATGTCAGTATGCCCAGGACCGCCAAGGTCTCAACCTCGGGGGTGCCGCCGAACGGGATGAGCGCTAGGCCGAAGACGAAAGCGGCCAGGGTGATGTACACCGCCGGCCTCCCGAAAGACGGGCTGATGTGAAGGGCGAATGCTAGGACTCCGAGCGCCACGAGCATGCTCAGGAAGAAGCCGTAGGACACGAACCCGTGAAGGTCGCCTGCGTCCTCGGTGAATATTCCTACGGATATCAGGAAAGCGGCAGCCACCACCAGGAGCACGACGCTGGCCGACTGCGTCTTGCCCTTGCCCAGCGCGGGGACCACGGCGAGCAGGTCCATTAGGATGAACAGCGCGCCTGCGATGATCACGCCAGAGTTGAAGGCCCAAGCACCCTCTCTCACGCCGAGGTCGCTCAGGTAGTTCTCCATGAAGACGTACTCTGTGTCCAGGTGCATCGCCACAGAGTAGAGAATGACGAACACTGAGACCGCCAATAGGCCGCACATTGCGCCCACCATGCGCGTTGTCTTGCTCATACCGGATGCCCGATTGTCCTACCCGGAAATAACCATTATCCATCGACTGAGCACAATGGACGGGGATAGCTCGGATCGCTCCTTGAGGGACCAGACAGAGGTCGCCTCAGAGGCGGGCGTCCTTCGGAACGGTCCTCACGGTCCCATAGACTGGCTTCGGCAGGTCCGGCTCCGGTTCCGCAAGCTCCGGGAGCATCCTCGGGACACGGTACACCTTTCGGGGTTGGTCGAACTCGGCGACATAAAGGCGCTTATATGCCCAGGTCATCAACACGACGAGGTACACGAAGAAGGCCACGGTCGCGAAGAGCGAGAGCTGCCACATGTAGGTCCAGCTCGAGACAATCGCCAGCACCGAGAACATAGCCCCCGATATGATGCCAGACACGAGAAACACTGTGACGTCCTTGTCGTTGGTGGCCACGCCGATGTTTGAGTAGTTCACGTGCCTGGCTAGCTCGAGAATCTCCGACTTCGTGACAGAATAGGCGAAGATCGCTATCAGCGCACCAAGCGCTGTGAACAGCACGTGGACCATGCCTCCTGTCAGCAAGATGACGACGCATACCGCGACGAATGCAGCGAGGAGCGAACCCGTCATCCTTGTTCCTTTCGTCAGCCTCGGGCCAGACGGGAGAATCGCCTTTCCCAGCGTGCGCGAAACCACCGTGCCCGAGAACCTCAGTGGTTTGGGCACGATCTTGGCCAAGGCGTTCGCGAAAGCCGCGGAGTGCTTCACGAGAGGCGGCGTGATCGCGCTCATGATGAAACAGAACGCGCCCGCGAACGGGTTCAGCTGGGCCGACATGGTGACACCGCTCACCCTGCTGCCAACACTCGCGTACAGGATGGACTCTATGCCCCTCCCGGTCATGCTAGTCCCGATGGTCGAAGACGCCCGTCCCGAGAACCCCAGGAGGTACGAGACACCGGATATCACGAAGGCCTCGTACAGGAGCACTATCGGCACTGCCAGCAAGAGCATCCAGGCGACCTTGCCGAACATCGCGGGATCGATCAGCATCCCGAAGGATGTGAAGAACACAGCGACGAAGGCGTCCTTAAAGGATTCCAGCTTGTTCTGCACCCTGATCGAGACCTTGCTCTCCGCCAGTATCATCCCTATGAAGAACGCGCCTATTATCGGCGGCACGTTCATCACGGCGGCGATCCCCGATGTCAGGAAGACGACACCGAGCGCGAACAGGATGAAGAGCTCGTCGCTCTCTATCCGGTCGAAGAACCTGACAACCCTCGGGACTGCCCACATGGCCATCCAGACGAAGAACCCATAGAATGCGACGATGCCGAGTATCAGCTGACCGTAACCCGCAGGGTTGGCGGACGGGTCCACGATCATCCCGCTTGCGACTGCGAGTATGACCATGGCGATGAATGTCTCCACGACGACCAGGCCGATCAGGAACTCCACCTCCGGGCTGGACATGCGCTTGAGGTCGAAGAGGACCTTCATGGCGATGCTCGTGCTGCTCATCGCGACCACTCCTGCGAGGAAGAGCGAATCGAGCAGCGGCCAGCCGAGGTACGACGCGAACAGGAAGCCGACGAACAGCCCCACGCTTATGTCGATGACTGCGAGTATGACCGCGGGCCGGCGGGTCTTCTTGAGCTTGGTGAAGGAGAACTCGAGCCCTACGAAGAACATCAGCATGATGAGCCCTATGCTGGAGAGCATGTCGATGAAGCCCGTGTCCGTGATCAGGCCGTTGTACTGCACCCCGAAGAGCTCGATGCTGATCTTGGGGCCTATTAGCACGCCTATGACGATGTAGCCGACCATGACCGACTGGTTGAGCCTGCCGGCAAGGGTCGCTGCGATGAATGCCAGGAGCATTATGGCCCCCAGCTGGAACATCAGCTCGGCATCTGAAACCATCTTGACCGCACGTCCATGGAAGGCGAGAAGATGCACTCTGACTCAACGAGAATCAGGCCGCATCCCATCCGGGCCGCTAATCACCTTGCCCCGTACTTATAGCTTATCGAGAGGCCAGTTGAGCCGGTTCTTCTGGACGCTAGTAGCTCTGCTACTAGGTCGCAATCGTATTGGACTCGAACAAGAATATCATGACGATATACAGCAGGTATAGCGAGCCGGACGCGAGCATCACCTTGTAGCTGATTCCGCCCTTCCGCCTGACCGATAAGAATAGCCATGCCGAGGCCGCGAGCGCTATCACGATGCTCGCGATGTTGATCGGCGCGAGCTGCCAGTGCGTGAACACGAGGCCGATGCTGACTGGGAAGCTGCTCTGGAATACCATCGCGCCCGTGATGTTCCCGAATGCGAGCGTGTCCTTCGATCGCAAGTACCAGATGACGCTGTTGAACTTCTCAGGCAGCTCTGTGGCTATCGGGGCAATCAGGAACGCGAGTATCATCGGACTCACACCGATAGCTAGCGAGACCTCCTCGACCTCGGTCACGAAGAACTTCGCCCCTATGATTATGCCCATCAGAGCAGCCGCGACCTGCAGCACTATGAGGGTCATGCCCAGCTTGCCCTTCGACGGGTTCAGCCCGCAGACCCGACAAGCGTAGAGGGTGGGGCACGAGTTCTCCCCCTTAAGTGCCTTGTCCTTCAGGGTACTGCGTACATAGTGCGCATATGCGAAGATGAGCAAACCCGCCATACCGTAGTTGAGATATGTCCGGTCTATCGAGGCCTCGAGGCCTATCAACCCGGAGATGAGGGCCACCGTGTACATCATCATGAAGTATTTCATGTCCCGCTCAGCGTGCTCCTTCTGGAGCACGATGTGGTCCGTGCGCCTCCCCTTGCTGTAGGCATACCACACGGTGACGCCACCGACGAACATGGCCAGCGTGCCGAGCATGAAAGGGGCTCCCAGGATCGCGCCCTCCCCGATCTCCTCACCCTGCTCGTGAGTACCCAAGAATATCGCTATCAGAGGGATCATCGTCTCAGGCATGGCGGTGCCCACTGCCGCCAGGATGCTTCCAGTCGCGGTCTCCGCAAGGCCCAGCCTCTTGCCGAGCCACTCGATGCCGTTCACGAATATCTCACAGCTGATGAGAATGATGGCTAGCGCGGCTATCAATATGGCAACCACCGCTAATTGTACCAAGGCCGGCGCACCAGTCCGGCTTATCGCCCTTGCCTACTTAAAGGATTCCCAGGTTAGCCGGATTCTGCAGGGGAGTCCATGCTTGAGCGGCCAGCCCAAAAGGATTAAGTACGCGCGAAAGCTGACTCCGCGCTGATGTTCGGAGTCCTCAAATGGAGAGGGTTCAAGACACCCTGGCATCTCAGGGTGCTGTACATCTCGACCTTCATCCTGAGGACCGCCTTCGGGGCGCTGCTGCTGCTGATAGCTCATTACGTCCCAACGGAGAACAGCTTGCTGAATGTGGCGATTGTGGCCGTCCCCTACCCCTTGGCCGAGATGCTCACCGCGAACTACTTCGGGGCCCTGAGCGACAGGGTCGGAAGGAAGGTTGTCATCGTCTTCGGCACATCGCTTGCTGCCCTGATTGTTGTCTTCTACACCCTCTCGAACAATGTCTGGTATCTCGCGACTCTGCACGGGATCCACGGCATAGGAGCTGCAGCGACCATTGCCCCGGCCATCGCGATGATTGCCGATCATGCGGATTCCTGCGACCGGGGGAGGCAGATGGGGTGGTTCGACTACTCCACCTTCCTTGGGTACATCGTGGGCGCTGTTGCGGGTGGGTTCCTGATAGACCTCACGGGCTCCAAGATGGGGTTCCTAGTGATGACCGGGCTGCTCGTGCTATCGGCAGTGTTGCTCCAGAAGCTGGTGCACAAGGAGCCGGCCAAGGTGACCTCGGAGCACTATGCCAGTCTCGAGAGCCTCAGAAGGGTCTTCCGGATACGGGAGATCAAGCTGATGTTCCCTATCTGGCTCATCATAGCGATCCTGCTGGGGCTCGCGATAACATATCTTCCCAGAATCATGCTGAACGCGGGCATGACAGGGAGCATGATAGGCATCCTGTTCGGGGCCGCGGGGGTGGCGCTCGGGCTGCTGCAGCCATTCTGGGGGAAGGTTTCGGACATAATCGGCAGGATACCGGTCATGGCATACGGCGTCTTCAGCATCTTCGGCATCGTGATAATGTTACTGTTCTTCCCCGACGCGGCATTCTACAAGGAGGGGGATGATTACCACGTCCGACTGATCGGCATGATTCCATTGGGGATAATGGGTCTTGGTGCGGGTGCTTTCGTCCCAGCCGCCCTCGCGATGATGGCGGATTCGTCGGACAAGGACTGCTATGGAGCCACGATGGGGCTGTACTCCTTCGCCCTCGGGTTCGGGGCGTTCATCGCTGAGAGTCTCGGGCTCGGCATAATCGCCATCAGCGGCGAGGACAACGCGCCCTCATGGCTGCTGTACCTAGCTGCTGCCCTCATCGGCCTCGCCGTGGTCATGATGATCTACTTCTTCCTCATCACCATCATCAGGAGACGCTTGACCGGTAGAGGGTCCGGGGCGGCATGATCGAGATAGACGGGGCGACGGGAGAAGGCGGGGGCCAGATACTGAGGACCTCTATCGCGCTCTCCGCGGTCACCGGGCACGAAGTGCGAATACGGAACATAAGGGCGAACAGACCGA